>JBGTKH010000654.1:0-11855 GCA_041744735.1 Pirellulaceae bacterium
AAACCCTCCACCCGACGAAGGTCAAGGTCAGCGACGAAGAAAAACAAACCGTACGCATGACTCGGCATCGCGTTCTTCCCAAATGGAACTACACGATCCGTCCAAACACAAATGGCTAAGTTATTTTTGAACAACTCCTAACCTGGGAGGAGGAAACTCCAGTGATCAAACGACTTGTCATTTTCGCCTTGGTGGCCTTCATGCTTCAGCCCATAACGGCGGCGGGTGGACCGCGCGATGAAATGTGGAAGCAGGTGGATGAGGCGGTTAACAAGGGGCTGCCGAAGACGGCGGTCGAGCGGCTGGAGCCGATCATCGAGGGGGCGCTGAAGGACAAAGCGTACGCCGAGGCGGTCAAAGCCATCGGCCGCAAGATCGCGCTGGAAGGGAACGTCGAGGGGAACAAGCCGGAAGAAAAAATCACGCGCATGCAGACCGAGATCGCCAAAGCGCCGGACGAAATGAAGCCGGTGATGGAGGCGATTCTGGCCAACTGGTACTGGCATTACTTCCAACAGAATCGCTGGCGGTTCATGCAGCGCACTGCGACCGAAGCCCCGCCCAGCGAGGATTTCACCACCTGGGACTTGCCGCGCATCTTCGCCGAGATCGACAAGCAGTTCACCAAAGCGTTGTCGTACGAGAAGACGCTGAAGACGATTCCCGTCGCACAGTACGACGATCTGCTGCAAAAGGGGACGATGGCCGACACGTACCGGCCGACGCTGTGGGACTTTCTGGTCTACAACGCGCTGGAGTTTTACGCATCCGGCGAGCAAGCCGCGGCGAAGGCCGAAGATGCCTTCGAGCTGCTGGCCGAAAGCGCGATCTTCGCGCCGGCCGACGAGTTCATGAAGTGGCAGGTCGAGAGCACGGACACCGCATCACCCACGCTCAAGGCCGTACGGCTCTATCAAGAGCTGCTGAAATTCCACCAGAACGACGACGACAAGTCGGCCTACGCGGACGCCGATTTGTCGCGGTTGGTCTTTGGCAATAACAAAGCATTCGGCGAAGAGAAAGCCGCACGCTACAAGGCGGCGCTGAAACGCTTCTCCGAACAATGGAGCGGCCACGAAATCTCGGCGCGGGCTCTGTATCAATGGGCCGAAGTGCTGCGCGGCGAAGGCGAGTTTGTCGAAGCTCGCGAGTTGGCCCTGCGCGGCACTCGCGCGTATCCCGACAGTGTCGGAGGCAAGCTGTGCTACAACCTGGTGCAGCAGATTGAAGCCAAGTCAGCCAGCATCAGCACCGAGCGCGTGTGGAACGATCCGTGGCCGACGATTCGCGTGCAGTATCGCAACGTCACCAAAGTCTACTTCCGCGCGGTGGCCGACGATTTTCTCCAAAGGGCCAAGTCAAACAACTACCGCCCGGAGTTTTTGAACGAGGCGGAGCAAAAAGCGCTGCTGGCCAAGAAGGCGACTCACGAGTGGTCGGCCGATCTGCCGGCCACGGACGACTATCAAGAGCGCACCGAACTGCTTCCCGTGCCGAAGGAACTGGAGCCGGGCTTTTACTTTCTGATCGCCAGCCACGATCCCGGCTTCGGGGTGAGCAACAATCAAGTGACTTACTCTGGCTTCTGGGTCAGCGATCTGGCGCTGGTCGTCCGCAATCGCTACGGCGACGGGGTGATCGACGGCTTTGTGCTGAACGCCATTTCCGGTGAACCGATCGCGGGAGCGGAAGTGCGTGCCTGGTATCGTGAGAACAACAATCAGCGCGTCGCGGTCCAGCCGGTCAAGACGGACGAGAATGGCCTGTTCCGCATACAGGGCGTGAATCAACGCCAATATTTGATCTACGCCCGGCACGAAGATCAGCAGCTTTCCAGCGGCAACGAGTACTATTTCTATCGCTATGACAACCAGCCCAAGCCCTTCTCGCGCACGTTTTTCTTCACCGACCGGTCGTTGTACCGCCCCGGCCAGACGATTCAGTTCAAGGGCATCTGCATTCGCGTCGATCAGGAGCAGGACAACTACGCGGCGATCGGCGGCCAGGTGGTCAGTGTGGTCTTCGCCGACGTGAACGGCAAGGAGATCGCCAAGCAGCAGCATCGCACGAACGATTACGGTTCATTTGGCGGCAGCTTCACCGCGCCGCGCGATCGCTTGATGGGCCAGATGTCGATTCGCGTCGAGGGCGAACCCGGCGGTGCAACCAACGTCAGCGTCGAAGAATACAAGCGGCCGAAGTTCCAAGTCACGCTCGACAAGCCGAAGGTCGCCGCGAAGCTGAACGACACAGTCGGCTTGAAAGGGACGGCAACCGCGTACACCGGGGCGGCGATCGACCACGCCGGCGTTCGCTGGCGCGTGGTGCGCGAGGTCCGCTATCCGATTTGGTGGCACTGGCATTATTGGTGGCGCACGCCGCAGCAGAACAGTCAGGAAATCGCGCACGGCACGGCCACGACCGCGGTCGATGGTTCGTTCCCCATCGAATTCACGGCCAAGCCCGATCTGTCGGTGTCGGAAAAGGACGAGCCGACGTTTCGCTACGTGGCTTACGCGGACGTGACCGATACGACCGGCGAAACGCGGTCGGCGCAGGTCGAAGTAAACGTGGGCTACACGGCGCTGCAAGCCTCGTTGACCGCCGGTGAGTGGCTCTCAGACGAGAAGCCGATCGAGTTTTCGATTCGCACCACAACGCTCGACGGCGAAGGTCAACAGGCCGAAGGGACCGTGAAGATCTATCGGCTCAAGCAACCCGACAAAGTACAACGGCCCGACATCTCCGGCCGCTATCGGCCGATGCCGGTTCACCGTGGCAAGACAATCGTAGAGCCCGAGCCCGACCCTGCGAATCCCAATTCCTGGCCGCTGGGTGACATGGTCGTCGAAGAGAAGTTCACGACCGACGCAGCGGGCAACGCGAAGTTCTCCGCCAAACTCGACGCCGGCCCGTATCGCGCGATGCTGGAGACGAGTGATCGCTTCGGCAAGAAGGTGACTGCACAATTGCCGTTGCAAGTGCTCGATCCCGACGCCACGAAACTGGCCATCAAGATTCCCAACATCGTGGCCGCGCCGCAGTGGTCGCTCGAACCGGGCGGCGAGTTCTCGGCAGTGTGGGGCAGCGGCTACGATCAGGCCCGCGCGTTTGTCGAGATCGAACATCGCCGCAAGCTGGTGCAAAGCTACTGGACGCCGGGCGGCCGAACGCAAGTGGCGATTAAGCAGGCGGTGGACGAAGCCATGCGCGGCGGTTTCACGTTGCGTGTGACGATGGTCCGCGAAAACCGCGCGTACCTGGAATCGCGCCACGTCGACGTGCCCTGGACCAACAAGAACCTGAAAATCCGCTGGGAACATTTCGTCTCGAAGCTTCAACCCGGCCAGAAGGAGACGTGGACGGCGGTCATCACGGGACCGGATGCAAAGCTCGCCGTCGCGGAAATGGCTGCCGCGCTGTACGACGAGTCGCTCGATGCCTACTTGCCGCACAACTGGACACAAGGTTTCGGTGTCTTCCGCTACGACTCCTCGAACATACAAATGCAGTTCGAAAACATGCTCGTCGGACTGAATCACTTGCACGGCAATTGGCCGGTGGGTCACAAGGATGCGCAGGTCACCTACCGCACGTTCCCTAACGACCTGATCGGCAACTTCTGGGGCTACGCCTATGGCAATCGATTGCGTGGCGGCGTTCCCGGCGCCCCGATGGCGATGGAACGGGCCGCTGCAAAGGCCGACTCGAACGGCGTGGAGTTGCAGGCTGCCGACCGCTCGGCCGACGCTCGCAAACAAGCGGCGGGCGGTGAACTGCAACAGGGCGGTCAAGCTCCCGGCCCGAACCTTGGCGAAGTCTCCGCGCGCACGAACCTGAACGAAACTGCGTTCTTCTTCCCGCAGTTGCTGTCGGATAAAGATGGTGAAGTGAAACTGGAATTCACCATGCCCGAGGCACTGACCAAATGGAAATTCCTGGGCTTTGCGCACGATCGCGATTTGCGCGGCGGCTATCTAACCGACAGTGTCGTGACCGCGAAAGACTTAATGATCCAGCCGAACCCGCCGCGCTTCGTGCGCGAGGGAGACGTCATCGAATTCACCGTCAAGGTGACCAACCAATCGCCGACGCGGCAGACCGGCGCCGTGCGGCTGACGCTGGCTGATGCCCGCACCGGTTCGAGCGTCGACGCAGCTCTCGCCAACACGGCCGGCGATCAGTCGTTCGACATCCCGGCGAAAGAGTCGCGCAGCTTCGCGTGGCGGCTAAGCGTGCCCGACGACATGGGCTTTCTCACCTACAAGGCCGTCGGTTCCACTGGTCGGCTCTCGGACGGCGAGGAAGGCTATTTGCCGGTGCTCTCGCGCCGCATCTTGATCACCGAATCGCTGCCGCTGCCGATTCGCGGCGCACAAACCAAAGCGTTCGACTTCACGCGGCTCCGCCAATCCGGTCAATCCGACACGCTGAAGAACAAACAAGTCACCGTGCAGATGGTTTCCAATCCGTCGTGGTACGCGGTGATGGCATTGCCGTACCTGATGGAATTCCCGCACGAGTGTACCGAGCAGACGTTCAACCGCCTGTACGCCAACTCGCTGGCCCGGCACATCGCCGCCTCCGACCCCAAAATCCGCCGCGTCTTCGACCAGTGGAAAAACCCGCCCCTCCCAGAAACCCGAAGCGTTAGCGAGGAAACCAGCGCCCCACTCGACAGCCCGCTGGAAAAAAACCAAGACCTAAAATCGGTCATGATCGAAGAAACCCCGTGGCTGCGTCAGGCTCAAAACGAAAGCCAGGCCCGCCGCAACGTCGGAATTCTCTTCGACGAGAACCGGCTAAACCAAGAGACGGCCATGCTGCATCGCAAACTGTCCGAACAGCAGCTTGCCGACGGCGCGTGGCCGTGGTTCCCCGGCGGGCCGGCCAACGATTACATCACGCTGTACATCACCACCGGCTTCGGCCGGATGCGGCATCTGGGCGTCGAGATCGACGTAGCACCGGCCGTCAAGTCGCTCGCGCGCCTCGATGGTTGGATCGACCGCACGTATCGCGAGATCCTCAAGCACGGCAAGCAGGACGACAATCATCTGTCGTACACCGTGGCCTTCTATCTGTACGGCCGCAGCTTTTTCCTCAAGGACAAGGCGATCGACGCGGCGCACAAAGAGGCGGTCGATTATTTCCTCGGCCAGGCCCGCAAGTATTGGCTGCAGTTGGATTGCCGCCAGTCACAAGCACATCTGGCCATCGCCCTGAAACGATTCGGAGATCCCGCGTCGGCTGAAGGGATCATGCGTTCGATTAAGGAACGCTCCGTCACCGATGAAGAACTGGGCATGTTCTGGCGCGACCTGGAACTGTCGTGGTGGTGGTTCCGCGCCCCGATCGAAACGCAGGCCATGATGATCGAAGCGTTTGACGAGGTGATGAACGACGCCGCGGCGGTTGAAGAGTGCAAGGTGTGGCTGCTGAAACAAAAGCAGACGCAGGATTGGAAGACCACGAAGGCCACGGCCGACGCGGTCTACGTGCTGCTGCTGCGCGGTTCGAATCTGCTGGCCTCCGACACGCTCGTCGAAGTTTCGCTCGGCGGCCAAACGATCAAACCGGAAAACGTTGAAGCCGGCACGGGCTTCTACCAACAACGGTTCACCGGCGGCGACATCAAACCGCAGATGGGCCAGATCACCGTGAAGAAACTGGACGAGGGCGTCGCCTGGGGCAGCGTCCACTGGCAATACCTGGAAGACATGAGCAAAGTCACGCCCTACGCCGGCACGCCGCTCACGTTGCGCAAAACGCTGTTCACCAAGCAGTACGCCAAGACCGGCCCCATCCTCTCGCCCGTCCCCGTAGGACGGGTAGCCAACCCGTCCAACCCGTCCAACCCGTCCGACTCCGGCCCGCTCAAAGTCGGCGACGAACTGGTCGTGCGCATCGAACTGCGCGTGGACCGCGACATGGAGTACGTCCATCTCAAGGACCAGCGCGGCAGCGGCACCGAGCCGGTCAACGTCCTCTCACGCTACAAATACCAAGACGGCCTGGCCTACTACGAATCCACGCGCGACACCGCCAGCCACTTCTTCATCGACTACTTGCCCAAAGGCGTGTATGTCTTCGAGTACTCCACGCGCGTGCAACTCAAAGGCCGCTACCAAACCGGCGTCGCCGAAATCCAATCCATGTACGCCCCCGAATTCAACAGCCACTCGGAGAGTTTTACCTTGGTCGTGCAGTAGGGCGACAAGCGTGAATCTATGAAGAAACCTACAGTCTACCTGGACACGAGCATCGTATCGGCGTATTGGTACGAAGGAGCGAACGTGGCCATGCTGGCTCGGCGGCTGCACACGCGGCAGTGGTGGGAATTGGAACGAACGCACTTCCGAATCTATGCTTCGGCTTTCACAGAGGCGGAACTGCAAGCCGGAAAGTTTCCCCGACAGTCCGATTGCCTAAAAATGGCCCGGAAGCTTTCATACCTGTCGGTGACATCGAGAGTGCGGGACGTCCTCGACGAGATCGTTGCACGAAAAATTGTACCCGATAACAAATCCGCCGATGCGGCGCATTTAGCCATCTCTACTGTGCATGGAGTCGATTACCTTTTAACATGGAATTATGCTCATTTGGCGAATCCGGCCGTTCAGGCTCAGATGGACAGCATGTGTAAAGTGTGGAAATTGGCAAGTCCATTGTTGGTCTCGCCTGAATCCATTCCTCAGTTGCGATTCGGGCAGTCGATTCGGAGAACGTGATGACAATGTCCGATCCAATCCTCGAAGAGATCTGGAAAATCCGCGCGGAACTGCTCCAAAAGCACGGCGGCCTTGACGGCTATTTCAAGTACGTTGAGAGAATTGACCGAGCGAGGCAAGCGAAGTCAAAACGGCAGCGTGGTCGCAAAACGCCTTCGAGCCGGATCACGAAGAAGACGTGAACCGCATGGTATGAACAGGGCGTCGCAAATTTGTCGCCTAACCGTTGTCCGTTACTGACAGTCTCAACGTGGAACGCCCCGTAATAGGCGCGGCTCGCGGCCGATCGCCACTCGGCTTTGCTCGATTCGCCAGACAGCCGGATGGCGAGGTTGAGAAAATCGGCGCCCTGCACGCTCGGCCCTCCGCAGTGATCGACAGCGCCAAGCGGCCGGAATCCCAACCCGCGATCTGGCAAACTCGCCGATGCCACTGGTCGTCCAATTCCGCGAGTTCGTCGACTGATCCTCTGGTCGTTACCTCGAACACAAAGTACCAGCGTTCCGCAATCTCGGGGTCTTCTTGTTCGCTCCCCAATCGAATGGCGTGAGGAATAAACCGTGAAGTGTTTCCTTCACCCAGCTTACCCGGCACCGGCAGCCCGTTCAACTGCGGCGTCGTCAAGTACCGCAATGCCACCGGCTTGCCCGGTGGATGGTTACGCTTTCCGCTACGGCAAATGCGAGGCGAATCCCCGTCAGATCCGTCGCTCTCAGAGACGAGGCCTAAAGACTCGGCGCTGACGGGCTCTTTCGTAGCCGCTGACGAAGGCGGGCTGCTTGCTGCACCTCGTACATCGGCAACTTGTTTTCGTGCGATGGTCCATAGGGCATCCCTTTACTCAGGTACAACAACTGGTCCGATGGAGCTGTTTTGCTACAAAATCCAAACCAAGTTTTTGGACTTCTTTCCAGCGAGACGCGATCGTCTCCTTCCGAGTCGTCCATTTGGTGGGCGTCCCAATCCAGTCGGTCGACCAAGGGGTCGTCGCGGCGATTGACAAGCACCGAACGCCGCTCGTGCTCGGGCAGGTCAACTGGCACCAGCGGGCGCAGTACGCCATTTTCATAGATGGCGTCGAATTGGGTCGATGGTCGTTCCACGGTTCGTTCTCTCTGCGCGGGATGCGCGGGTTCGGCAGCGCACGATGGTTCGGTATTCTTTTCGTATCGCGCACTTGGTGAATGTTGTTGCGGCCAGCAACGCAACCGCCATTATGTCGTAAAGGCTCCCAGCCCGGACAAAGTCCGGCAATGACCTATGCATGGCTGACGGAAAGTGTTTCGACGAAATACGCGGGAACAACAAAGTCTACGCGGACAGTGGCCGATAAATCATTTCGTGTAGCGAAAGAATTCCGGTTGTGCCGAATGTGCGGCTTGGTGCGTCCTCGAGACATGTTCGTTCCGATTCGCAGGGAAACGACACGCAGTGATACGAGCAAGGATGCGAGGAATGCGTTGGCTGGCTGGGCTCGTTCTCTCCTTAGCTCTCGTCACCGTTGGTGTTGGATGGTATGGGGTGTGGGCTTGGGATAGCGACGGCGACGTGCGGGTTGCGCCCACGACGATTCGGCTTCCGGTCGACGGGCCGCCGCTCTTTCCTTTCTGCTTGGTCAGTGCCTATCCACAACATACCTTTCACTCTCCGATCGATCTGTGCCAGCCGCCGCACGACCGGCAGGAGCGCATCTTCGTCTTGGAATACACGGGGCAGATCTATAGCTTGCGCAAGCAACGGCAGCACTCGGCGAAAACGTTGGTGCTGGACTTGTCAAACGAGATGTGTCCCAAGAGCGGTGCGCTGGGGCTGGCATTGCATCCGGAGTTTGGACGGGCGGAGTCGCCGAATCGCGGCTATTTCTACGTGTTTTATGTCGTCCGGCGTGGCGGACAGGCGTTCGATCGATTGTCGCGATTCGAATTGGCGCCCGGCAGAGACGTCGTCGAGCCTGCTTCCGAGGTTGTGCTGATTGAGCAGCAGGACGATCACGAGTTCCATAACGGCGGTTGTGTGCGCTTCGGGCCGGACGGATTCCTTTACATCTCCGTCGGCGACGAAGGCGGCTCCGACGATGAGTTCCGCAGCACGCAGCAAATCGACCGCGATCTGTTTTCGGGAATCCTGCGGATCGACGTGGATTGCGCCGGCGGCGATCGCAGCCATCCCATCCGGCGGCAACCGAAACGAGGTCGCACGGCGCATTACTTCATTCCGAACGACAACCCGTTCACCGGCACGCCGGATGTGTTGGAGGAATTCTGGGCAATCGGCCTTCGCTCTCCGCATCGATTCTCATTCGACCGAGAGACCGGCCAAATCTGGTGCGGCGACACGGGCCAGTCGCGGCGCGAGGAAATCAATCGCATCGAGAAGGGTGGCAACTACCAGTGGTGTTACCGCGAAGGAACTCGCAAAAACGTTGACGCTTGGCTGCAGGAGAAGCCGGCATCAGCGCCGGGTAACGAGCGAGGACCATTTCTCGAATACGGGCATGAGGACGGAAACGGCTGCGTGATGGGTGGGTGTGTTTACCGCAGCGACCGACTCTCCGAATTAAACGGCAAGTACATCTTCGGGGACAGCAAGTCGGGCCGCATTTGGGCACTCGACATTTCGCGCCCGGACGGCGCGGGCCAACGAGAATTGTTAACACAGGTGCCCGCTGACTTGGAACTGATTTCCTTTGGCGATGATCAAGACGGTGAGTTGTACATCTTCGCTCGATCGCGCCGCGAGGAATCCGTCAACAGTCCCGGCATCTTTCGTTTGCATCGTGATGATCGTCCTGTCAGCGCGTCACTTCCGCGCCTGCTTTCCGAAACCGGCATCTTTCGCGACTTGCACACGCTGGAACCGCAACCGGGCATCGTTCCCTACACGGTGAATGTGCCGGTCTGGTCGGACGGTGCGCAAAAGCGCCGCTGGATGGCCGTGCCGGGTGATGGCCGCAGCGAACACCCGGATAGCGACCGCATCGTGTTTCACAAGTGGGAACCTTGGACCTTCCCTGCGGGCACCGTGTTCGTGAAACATTTCGAGACGCCGATCGACGACGGCGATCCTACAAAACTGAGGCGCTTGGAAACGCGAGTGCTGGTGCGCAACTCGGAGGGGAGCGTGTACGGCGTCACTTACAAATGGCGAGACGATGAAAGCGACGCCGAACTGCTCGATGATGCGCTCGACGAAAAGCTGCTCATTCGGTCAGCCGATGGTGGCCACCGCGAACAGATCTGGCGTTATCCCAGCCGCCGCGACTGTTTGACGTGCCATAACGCTCTGGCCGGCCACGTGCTGGGCGTACAGACCGCTCAGATGAATTGTGCCGGCCCGCGATCCGGAGGCTGTACGACGAATCAGATTCGATACTTGAACAATAGCGATTATCTCACGATTTCAACCGACAGCGTGCAGAAGCTGGGCCGGTGCCAAATCTATTTCCTGCCGAGCTATGCGCCACCGGATGATCCGCACGCCGGTCTCGAAAAGCGTGCTCGTTCGTATCTGGCCGCGAATTGCGCGTACTGTCACCAGGACTCGTGGTACTTGGACTTTCGTTACACGACGGATGCCAACGTGTTTCTTTACGCGACGCTGCGAGACGACTTGGGTGTACGAGGAGCCCGCTCCATCAAGCCCGGTTCGCCGGAACAGTCGCTTGTGTATCTGCGAGTTAACAGCTCGGACCCGTCGCACCAAATGCCACCGATTGGAAGAACCACCGTGGACCCATCGGCGGCCCGACTGCTGAATTCGTGGATATCCTCGATGCAAGACGGAGAGAATTGACCCCAGCCACCCAACCCGAACACCAAACTGTGACAAAGCACTAGGAAGTGGCCGTCGATCACGGTCCGGGCGAGGCTCCAACTTATGCAGTATCCGTCTGTTCGGCGTCGGCAAGGACTTGCTTTTCGACGGCCAATCCCAGCGATTGCAGTTTTGCACGCAACGTTGTTCGGGAAATGCCGAGCAGGCGGCTGGCTTCGACTTGGTTGCCGTGCACGTGATCGAGCACTTCTTCTAACACCACGCGATCGACGGCCAGCAGTGTCTGGCGATAGACGTCTTGTTCCCCCGCGGCAAGCATGGATCGAACGAGGGCGGCCACATCAAGACCTTCCTGTTGGTGCTGTGGCTGCGTGCGAGCGGCGGGCGTTTCGCCGCGACAAGTGCCGGGTAAGCAGTCCGGCGTGATGATGTCGCCGCGGGCGTTGACGATGGCGTACTTGATCGCACTTTGCAGTTCGCGTACGTTGCCGGGCCACTGGTATCGTTGGAATAATTGCAGTGCTTCGGGGGAAATTGCTCGTACGCGTTTTCCCAACTCGCGGCTGTAACTCTTGATGAGATGCTCGACCAGCAGTGGCAGGTCGTCGCCTCGCTCGCGCAGCGGCGGCAGTTCGATAGAGAAAACTTTTAGACGGTGGTACAAGTCGCGGCGGAAGCGGCCACTGTCGACGAGCTGTTCCAGATGCTGGTTTGTGGCGGCGATTAAACGCACGTCGGTCTGAACCGTATCGCTGCCGCCCACACGCTCGAAGCGTTGGTCCTGCAGCACGCGCAGGACTTTGGCTTGGCTGGCCAAACTCATGTCGCCGATTTCGTCAAGAAGCAGCGTGCCGCCGCTGGCTTGCTCGAACTTGCCGATCCGCCGCCGATCGGCGCCGGTGAACGAACCGCGCTCGTGGCCGAACAGTTCGCTTTCCAGCAGCGTGTCGGGAATCGCCGCGCAATTGAACGCCAGAAAAGTTTGGGCGTTGCGGCGACTGTGATGATAGATGGCGCGGGCCACCAGTTCCTTGCCCGTGCCGCTTTCACCCAGGATCAGCACCGTGACGTCCGACTGGGCCACGCGGCCGATCGCTTTGTAAACCTCTTGCATCGCCGGGCAGCGGCCGACGATGCGGTCGGCGATTTGGTTCGCCGGTTCATCGTCCTCGAACACGGCGGGCACATGTGCGAGGTGGCTCAATTCGATGGCTCGCCCGATGACTTCGCGCAGTTGCCGTAGCTCGACCGGCTTGAGCAGATACTCATACGCCCCGCGCTTCATGGCTTCGATGGCTGTCTCGGTGGCGGCGAACGCGGTGATCATGATGACGGGCAGCCGCGCGTCGA
>JBGTKH010000655.1:0-7625 GCA_041744735.1 Pirellulaceae bacterium
GCTGCTGGCACTTTCGGGTCTGGCGATGGCTGTCGCCGCCGCGTGGTCGGCAGCCGCCGGTTTCCCGGCTGGCCGAAAGGCCGAGCGGCCAATTGACCAACTGTGGCTTGATTTCCGCGACATGTTCGGCGTACTGTGGAGCTTGCGCGTGGCCGAGCGCATCAACGCCGCGTCGGCCATGTACGGCTGGAACGTCGCGCTGTCGTGGAACGGCTTTAAAATGTCCGACTCCCCCGATCGAGATTCGTCAACAGAGATCCCGGCTGACGTAGCCGTCGTATTACGTCAGAATCTATTGAACCTGCTGCGTCGTTTCGTTTCACCTCAATGGATCGAGCGGAGATTGGATGAGGCGTAAGGGGCTTTCCAAATTGATGTTGGTCGTAGCCGAACTCGTCAGAGTTCGGCAGAGTTCGGGGTGTTCTGAAGTCTCACGAGTTCAGCTACCCACATGTCCAGTATTCGTATGACAACACCTGCGACAAATTTCGACGTAAGCAATCTTTCCGGCGAAGAGCTGCGCCGTTGCTTCGCCGGTATGCATCGGCTGCTCGAGGTGACTCGCAAGCTGGCGGCGGAGATCGACTTGTCGGCGATCCTCACCGCGATCGTCAATGAAGCTTGCCAGGCTCTCGATTGCGATCGAGCCAGTTTGTATCAGTACGATCGCAAGCGAAATGAGCTGTACACGACGGTCGTGACGGAGTTGGAGATCGAAGAGATTCGCAAGAGTCTCGACTTCGGCATCAGTGGCCACGTGGCGCGCACTCGCGAATTGGCGAATGTTGCCGATCCGCCGTCGGATCCGCGGTGGGATTCGTCGGTCGACCGGGCCACCGGTTATCACACGCGAAATATCCTGGCCGTGCCGCTCACGTCGCCGCACGATGACAGCTTGCTGGGCGTGCTATCCGTGTTGAACAAACAGCACGGCTCGTTTGATGACGTCGACCAGATGCTGATCGCGGCGTTCGCTCAGCACGCGGCTGTGGCGCTCGACCGGGCGCGGCTGGTGGAAGAGATCAAATCTCGCGAACAGATCGAGGCATCGTTGCGCGTGGCTCGCGACGTGCAACGCAGCTTCATGCCCGACGCCACGCCCGACATCCCCGGCTACGAAGCGGCTACGTGGTGGTATCCGCACCAAGCGGTCGGCGGCGATTACTGCGACATCGTCCGCATGCGAGACGGGCGACGCGGTTTGTGCGTGGCGGACGTGAGCGGCCATGGGCTGGGCCCAAGCCTGCTAATGGCGTCGGTGCGGGCGGCGCTGCGGGCGCTGCTGTTGGAACATTCGTCCGCCGACGTGCTGCTGAAGCTGCTGGCCCGTGCCTTGGCCGATGATTTACACGGACCGTTTATCACGATGATACTGGTCACACTCGATCCTCAATCGCACCGCGCAGAATTCGCGAACGCTGGGCACGCACCCGCCATGCATTACTCCGCGGCAGACGGCAGGTTCCACGAACTGGATTCCACGGGCGTGCCGCTGGGCGTGGTGGACGACGCCGACTATCCGTTGGGTCCGCCGATCGACATGCAATGCGGTGATCTGATCTTTCTGTGCACGGACGGAATTGTGGAAGCCATGGACGCCGGCGGAGCGCAGTTTGGCCAAGAGCGGCTGGAAGGCCTGATCCGCCAGCACGCCGCGGCGCCCGTGCCCGAGCTGGTCCGCGCGATCGGCCGGGAGGTCGAAGCCTATTACGTCGGGGAAGATCCGCCCGACGACTTGACGATTTTGGCCGCCCGCCGCAACGAGTGACGTAGTGCAGAACCTCTGAAATTTGCTACAAAGGAAGTTGTGATCAAATACAAAACTGTTGGCTCGATTCTTCAAACATGGAGGAGACAGGGATGAAACGCATAAGCATGTTGGTGGCAGTCGGTACGCTGATGACAATCGGCGGCTGCAGCGAAAACGTCGTGGATAAGCCTGCGGGACAGCAAGGGGAAATCGCCGCACCAGTCATCGAAACACCAAGCCCGCTGGATGAGTCTCCGGCGAACCCGCCGGCCGAAACCGTCACGCCGCCCCCGGTTGAGCCGCCCGCTGTAATTGAGTCGACGAAGGCGCCGGAGCAAGTTGCCCAGCCGGCAGAAGTCAAACCGGCCATTCCTGCCGGTCCGCCTACAATCGTGACTGACGAAAACGACACGAGTGCTGACTCGGGCGGTTCAGTGCTAGACGTTCTCGGCAATGCGCTGCGCAAGGGCATCATCGGCGTGCCGGATGACAGCGAGCAAGAAAAATAGAACACGGCATCGCCAAGAGTCGGTTGTGAGTGCGTGGTCTCAACATTGGTCAGCGTGTGCAATGGCCGTGGCATTCGCGACGATGCCACATGTGATCTCCGCATCGGCCGACGAGATTGCGGCGGCCGTTAAAGATGAACAGGGACTTCTTGTCCATTCGGTCACCAGCCCCTATCAAGCGGGCACGACGAAGATCAAGGTTCTCGTGCCGGACAACCTGCGCGAGGATGAACGATACGACGTCCTCTACGTGCTGCCCGTGGAAGCGGGAGAAGGAACACGTTGGGGCGATGCGATGGGCGAAGTGCGCAAGCACGACCTGCACAACAAGCACCGGCTGATCTGCGTGCTGCCGACGTTTTCCCACTTGCCGTGGTATGCCGATCATCCGAGCGACGCTGCGATTCGGCAGGAGACATACTTTTTGAAAGTCGTCGTGCCGCTTGTCGAGAAGACCTATCCGGTGCGCGGCGACGCGGCCGGCAAATTGCTCGTTGGGTTCAGCAAGTCCGGCTGGGGCGCGTGGAGTTTGCTGCTGCGGCATCCCGACATGTTCGCCCGCGCCGCCGCTTGGGATGCTCCGCTAACCATGGACGCGCCCAATCGCTATGGCATGCAAGAGATCTTCGCCACGCAGGAGAACTTCGAGCGCTACCGCATCACGTCGCTGCTGCGTCAGCGAGCGGGACAGTTGGCCGGCACTCCGCGGCTGGCACTGCTGGGTTATGGCAGTTTTCGCGAGCACCATCAAAAGATTCACGCTCAACTTACCGATCTACGAATCGCCCACGAGTATCGTGACGGCCCGCAGCGCGAGCACGCTTGGGGCAGCGGATGGTTGCCAGAGGCCGTCGAGTGGCTCGCGCGGGATCTTGTTCAGAAACCTTGACAAAAAGATGAGAGACAAAAATATTTTCAGGCCGAACATTTTTTTGTCTCTCATCTTTTTGTCGCAGTCATTCTCTCCTTCGACACTTGCTCGGGTTCCCAACGGAAAATCGAAACGCCGGCAGTGACCAGCGCGCGAATCGTCTGCGGCGAGATGAACGCCAGATTGCCGATCAGCATGACGAGTCCAAATGTCTTCATACCCAAAAACAACGCGATGCCGCTGTGGACGCAGACCGCCAGGAAGATCACGATCGGCCGAGTGACTCGCGGCCACACGAGCACGCAATAGAAGGCCTCCCAAAATACCGTGACGTGAGTCAGCAGCGCGATCAGCAACTGGTAATGGGCCATCCACGTCATGTCCCACGACTGGTATTCGAGATTGGCGATCGACAGCCACATGGCGCTGCCGTCCCACCAGCTTCCGCCGCGCATTTTGGCCAGTCCGCCGAACAGATAAATGATGCACATGTGCAATTGAATCAGCCGCACCGCCACGTTCGCGCTAACGCTCTCTTGCGGCGGCGGCAGGTCACCACCGGCTCGCCAGCGCGCGATCAAACGATCGATCGAGTACGCACCGCCGCACGGACCCAGCATCACGTACATCGCCAGCATCGCGTTGATCTGATCCAGCCCGAACAGCGCCCCATCCAGGCGATAACAATAGGCGACTGTGATTAGATACGCCAATACCGCGGTGATTCGCGAAAACAGACCCAGCGTGAACATTGCGAACACCACGAGCGCCATGATGTGCAGCGTCCACAGCACGGCTGGCGACTCGAAATACCACAGGTAACTCCAGGCGTAGTTCTCGCGCAGCGTGTGCACTTGGCGGACAACGTCGCTGGTGATCCAACTGTGCGGCCCCAAAAACGCCATCAGATCCAGTGACCAGACCAAGTGCGTGTAGAAGAGCATCACGCCCGTCAAGATGCGAATCATGGCCAGCGTGTGCGGTTGTGTGGGCGCAAACCAGAACCGATCCCAAGCGCCGATGGCGTCGAAGGCCCAGTCGCGGACGGGTTTGACAATGGCGTTCACGGCACGTCCCTCGCGTCGACTTCTTTGGCGAGTTCGCGGTAAAGGCTCTGGTCGTCCAGCTTCATTCCTTCGTCGCGCACGCCGAGCCACGCCGGCAATCGGTGCTGCACGCGCACCATGCGAATTCGCTGAGCCCCATGTTTGTGCAGCAGATGCTGCTCGAACGAATTCCACTTGGCGACATAGCTCTCCAGCGCTCGTTTCCAATTCTCCACTTGATCCTCGGGCAGGTCGGCAGGCATCACCTGCGGCGCGAATTCGCCGTTGAGTTGTTCGCTGAGCATGAAATGCCGGTGGTACAGCAGCCGCGGCCAATGCCGCTTGAGGTCCGGAAACGTTTCCTCGAGCGGCGGCCGGCCATCGTCGAACTCCAGCCGATACTTGATCAAGTGGCTGGGCCCCGGATCAGGCGCAAAAAATGCATAGCCGTGATTCAGAAACGCCGCGTCGATATAAATCCGAAAGACGTTCATCACGCGGATCGCCAGTGGCGAGACCAAATCGGGGCTCGGCCCACTGCGTGTGGCGAACGTGAACGGCGGAATGAACACGGCCGTCAGGTGCAGCAGCACCACGACGCTGATGACGCATCGCCACGCAACGTGCAACCGCCGCGGGGTCGGCTGCGGCTCGGGATTAGTTTGCGTTGCTTGGGCCATCGTTCATTCAGTTGGAATCGCCGGACAACACCAGCCCGAGGCGCAAGTTGTGAAGTTGCTCTAGTGCTTCGTCAAAGTTAAGAAGTGGGGTAAGCATCCTGCTTGCCAAATCGATTTCGTCCCAGAAACGCAAGCTGGAAGCTTACGCCACGCAGTTGGCCAACCCCAAAACTAAGCTTTGACAAAGCACTAGGTGGAAAATTCGTAGATCGGGTCCATTGACCCGATCGACGACGACCGCGAATTGCTCGGGTCAATGGACCCGAGCTACGAAAGCCGCTCGCAGCCATTATCGTCCGTGCTTGGCAAGACGGGCAAAGATTTCCGGCGGTGCCGATGCCACGCTTGCAAAACGAAAAACCCTCGCACCGGTTGTAACCGATGCGAGGGTTGTAGAGTCTTGCTCGAACCCGTCCGCGGTTAGCGGGCGGCTGCAACTTTCGCTTCGTTGAAGTCGAACGACAACGACCGCGTATCGCCAGCCTTGAGCACGATGGTCTGCTCTTTGGTCAGCATTTGCCCGTCTCTTTCGACGGCGACAACGACCTTGTAGTCCGACCACTCTTGGCCCGACGCCAGAGTCTTCGTCGAGAAGACGCGGACCGGACCAGTCGACATGGTTTCCGTGCCGGCCAAGGTGACCTTGGCGTTATCGGGCACGTTCAACGTCAGCGTGGTGGCCACGGCTTCAACGGATGCGAAATCAAACGCCAGGTTGGTCGTCTGACCAGCACGCATCTCGATGGTCTTCGTCTCTTCAACCTCGCGGCCGTCACGATTGATCACTGCACGCACTTGGTACGTGTAGTTGTAACCGGACAACAGGTCCTTCGAGACAAAGCGGCGATTGCTGCCTTCGCTGGTCGTGGCCAAACCGTTGACGTAGATCTTCGCTTGGTCCGGCACATTGACGCTCAGAATTGCGCTGCCGGTGCGATAGGCGGTGCCCGGAGGCGGAGGCGTTTCGGCCGGCGGAGCTGCCGGGGCTGCGGGAGCCGCCGGTGCTTCTTGCGGAGCCGAATAGTACATCGTGCCGCCGCTGTTGCCGCCGCTGGATCCCCAGCTACCGCCCGACGAACCGTGCGAACCATACGATCCACCGCTGCTGCCGTGCGAGCCATACGACCCGTGCGATCCCCAGCTTCCGCCCGACGAGCCGTGCGAAGCCTGGTGACGATGGAAGACGCGGCTCAGAAAACCGCCGCCACTGCTACCACCGCTACTGCCACCACTCGAACCCCAACTGCCACCACTGCTGCCATACGACCCGCCGCTCGATCCGCCGCTGCTGCCGGACGAACCGCCGCTGCTACCATGCGAACCCCACGACGTGGCCTTGGCCTCACCAGCGGTCCACATCAACACCGCGGCCGACAAAAGCGTGCCAGCCGCAACCTTTCCAAACATTGTTCTGTACATCAAAGGTGCTCCCCCTTCTTCATAAGGAAAGACGACAAAATGTGAATGCTCACGTGCAATCCAACACCCACCAGCATACCAAGCCTAGCTCGCAATTCAAGAAGTCTGCGAAGAAATTTCCAATGGGGCGAAATAGGAAAAGGGCGTTCGCTTTAGGGATTTTCCTGCGGCGCGGCGGAAAATCAGGTCCATTCTTTGCTTTCCACGCTTCCCGCCGTTTCTCGTGGCCGTCCCATTTGCGGACGATGTCGCGACGACTTACGGACGAATGCAGTCGTCCGTCACTAGGCGCAGCGGGTCAGGGTAGACAGATGGAACGCCGGGCGCGGTAACCGCTTGACCGGCTTCGATGCGGGCGGCGACGGATTGGTTCAGGTCCAGCAGTTGGGCCAGCAAATCGGTCTTGGGCGAGAAGCCATAGGCGTCCAGCACGGCGGCATCCAGCGCGGCATGAGCATCCTTGAGCGGATTCTTCCCAGGCAACTCCAACGTCCGATACACCGCCCGCAGCCCGCCCTTGATCTTCGCCAACGCCTCGCCTCGCACCCGCCGCACCTCGCACCCCGCCTCCGCCACATGTGACGGTTGCGCTTAAAACACGCCCCATTGGCGACGGCTGGTCATGGCAAACAAAGCATCGATTTTGCGGCTTTGAAGTTGCCATCGTCGAATACTCTGCGTTGTTCCGAGAGTCAGGACGAACGAATGATTAGATTGTTTCTCGAAGAGCAGCGTTTCCTGATCGTATTTGACTGGCCCGCCTGCGTCAGGTACGGGAAGTGTCAGAACGTCCATCGAGTTGTTGCTAAAGCGTAGAGAGCAATCGTGGCGCACATACGATCCGTACTGCAAAGTCACTTCTCCGATAAACGTGTCCTTCACCACGTCGCGAGCGGGAAAGGCAAAGAAGACGCGAGTCATTGGCGACATCATAAGTTGGTTACCTGGGTTTCCTGGACCGCGGTTTTCGTGCAGGTTCCCCGCCTGAATCCAAAGATGTCGTGCTGCTCTGAGTTGACGCAAGCGTTGCGGTGGGAGAGCGCGCCGGCCTGTGGCCGCTGCCGCAGTACGCTCCGTTGGAGCAGCGTCATCGTCGGTGGCTGGTGGGTTCCGCAAGTTTTCAGCGTTGTCGTGCTGCCGTCCATACGCGTCACGAATTTGTCTCAATGGCGTGGCCTTGGTCCAGGATTGCTCGAACCACGCGACAACATTCTGCAGATCGTTCCAGGCTCGTTTTTCCGATTCAGATAGCGGCGCTTTCAGCACCAAGACATTTCCGCATTCATGTCCGCGTGTCAGCCCGTTTCGCGAAAGATTACCTGAACCCGAGATGATGGCCAGAGTATCGAC
>JBGTKH010000656.1:0-8419 GCA_041744735.1 Pirellulaceae bacterium
TTTCGCCCCGGTCAATTTGCTAGCGGCATCCCGGATCGTCGCTACCATCTGTTCCGTCAACTTTCCATCCATCGTCCCCTCCTTGAGACTTCACCTGAACCAACACCGAAGACTCAAGAGGGTATCCAAATTCATCAAACATAGGGAGGCTAATTTCCGGGAGTTGCCTAAAGGCGGCCCTGTTCACAATACCCCTGTGTTTTAACAGCGGGGTGACCGGCTCGCCCGTGGCCGCGTCCCAGACGCGCGCGGTCGTGTCGCGGCTGGCCGTCAGAATTCGCCGTCCGTCAGGACTGTACGAAGCAGATGTGACCTTGCTGCCGTGTTTCAGCATTAATACAGGCTCAACTTTCACCGTGTCTGCAGTGTGGCTCCCTGCCTTTTCACCACCGGGGTTTGAGAATTGTGATGCCCATTCGTTGGCCGCGACGTCCAAGACCCGTGCTGCTCCGTCGTTACAGGCCGTCAGAACGCGCTTGCCGTCGGGGCTGAATGATGCCTGAGACACAACATTCGGGTGTTCGAAAAAGCGAGTGATGGGAACCCCTGTCGCAGCGTCCCAAACTCAAACCGTGTTGTCCTCACTCGCCGTGACGACCCGCTTACCGTCGGGGCTGAATGCCGCGCAGGACACCATGCCGCGGTGGCGAAGCGTAGTAATCAGCGTCCCAGACTGCGCACTCCACACGCGCGCGGTCGAGTCAGCGCTCCCCGTAACCACGCGCACGCCATCAGGACTAAACGCCGCATAGCTTACAGCACCGTCATGGGTTTGTCTGGCAACCTCATCACCTGTCTCAGAATCCCAAATGCGAGCCGTATTGTCATCGCTTGCCGTGACCACATGGGCACCGTTGTCGCTGGCGGGACTGAACCATGCACACGCGACTCCACCTTCGTGCACGAGTTTGGATAACTCCTTGCCTGTCGCCGAGTCCCAAATGCGCGCCGATTGGTCGGCGCTCGCCGTCACCACGCGGCTCCCGTCCGGGCTAAAGGATGCATGGTTTACAACGCCGTCGTGTTGCAGCGTGACCGAATGGCCAGTAGACGCATCCCACACCGACGCCGTATTATCTTTACTCGCCGTGACCACGCGGCGACCATCCCTGCTGAACTCGGCGAACGTGACCGGCTTGTCGTGAAACAGTATCTGCGACAGTTTGGGAATCTGCCGCATGACGGAACTCATACGAATCCGATCGATTTCCAGCCGCACTCGTTCGTCGGCGGCAGTCAGCGCCTGCTCATTGCGCTGCAAAGCTTCGTTAAACCAAAGAAGCGCGCCAAAGTGATCCCCCTGATCCATCAGCGCCTCCCCGTCCTTGAGGATTCGCTTCGCCATTTGCTTCTGTAATGCCTTTAGCGCTGCGTTTTTTACCTCCACCATTTCGCGACGCGCTTCCCTTTCTTTGCTAACCGAGAAAACCCAATGCCGGCACGGTTTTGACGAGTGAAAGGCGGTCCCATACACTGAGGACTTAGGTTATTCGTGCTTTGCCCGATTCGTACTCTGCCAGAAAGTGCCGTAATGCTGATGCTCTTTTCGCGATTCCGATCATCGACGATGTTCATGGGGATTCTGGTCGTTGCCATATCTTCAATTCTCGCTCAGCCAAGTTGCTACGCCTTTCAAGCGGCCGAAACGTCCGCGGCGAACGACGAAACAGCTACGGATGTTGCCGACTTGGAGTTCTTCGAGAAGCAGGTCCGCCCTTTATTGGTAGCCCGCTGTTACGAGTGCCACAGCGCAGACACGAAAGAGCCCAAGGGCGGATTGCGGCTCGATTCGCGCGCGGCGGCGCTGAAGGGCGGCGACACGGGGCCGGCGGTGGTGCCGGGCGATGCGAAGGAGAGTCTGCTGGTCGATGCGATCAACTACGGCGAGATCTACCAGATGCCGCCCAAGTCGAAGATGTCGGCGGCCGAAATCGCGGTGCTTACGAAGTGGGTCGAGTTGGGCGCGCCGTGGCCAAGGGAAGATGGACCGGTAGCCGCGTTGGCCAGCCAGGAGTTTGATCTCCAGCAGCGCAAGGCCGCTCACTGGTGTTGGCAGTCCGTGCGCCCGCAGCAGCCGCCGGCCGTTGCGAACGCCGCGTGGCCGCAAAACGGCATCGATCATTTCATCCTGGCCAAGTTGGCAGAGAAGGGGCTGGCGCCCTCGCCGCCGGCCGACAAGCGGACGCTGATTCGCCGCGTATATTTCGACTTGATCGGTCTGCCGCCCAGCCCGGCGGAGGTCGAAGCGTTTGTGGCCGATCAAGCGCCGCAAGCGTTTGAGAAAGTGGTCGATGAATTGCTCAAGTCACCGCACTTCGGTGAACGTTGGGCGCGGCATTGGATGGACCTCGTGCGTTACGCCGAAACTTACGGCCACGAGTTTGACTACGCGATTCCACATGCCACCGAATACCGTGACTATTTGATTCGCGCGCTGAATGAAGACGTGCCATACGATCAGGTCGTGATCGAGCACATTGCCGGCGATTTGCTTGAGAACCCGCGGCGGCATCCGACCGAAGGCTACAACGAATCGACCATTGGCACCGGCTTTTGGTGGCTAGGTGAAGCGACTCACGCACCGGTCGACGTGCGCGGCGACGAAGCGGGGCGCGTCGATAATCAAATCGACGTGATGACGAAAACGTTCCTCGGTGTGACCGTGGCTTGCGCTCGCTGCCACGATCACAAGTTCGACGCCATCTCAACCAAGGACTATTACGCGCTGGCCGGGTTCCTGCAAAGCTCGCGGCGGCAGGAGGCGATGCTCGACCCTCACGGCAAGATTCGCGAAGCCGCGCGACAGATGCCATCGGCGAAAACTGCCGCAGACAGGGTGCTGGCCGCCGCGCTCTCACAGCCCAACGACTCGAAAGGAAATGAATTTACCAGGTATCTCCTTGCCGCGCGCGAAACGATGAATCGCAACGCAGAAATAGATGTCTCGGTGATCGCCGCTCGTGCGAATGTCGATGCGACCCGGCTCACGCAATGGATCAAGGCAATGGAAGACGCGGCGCTGAAGGAACCTTCACATCCTTTGCGGGCATGGCATGAGTTGGCCAACCGCAAGGGCGAGCCCGCTTCGCTGGACTTTGCGGCGGCACGCGATCGGCTCAAGTCCGAAGCAATACGGGAAGCCAAAGAACATGAACAAGCGCCGCTGTTTGCCGATTTTAATGGCGACGACTACGGCGATTGGTTCGTGACCGGCGAAGCGTTCGGGGCTGCGCCCACGCGAGCGGCTCAGTGGGATTCGCAGACTCGCGGATTGCGCGCTGCACAGCCGGGCATCGCTCACAGCGGTCTGCTGTCCAATCGGCTGCGCGGCCTGCTGCGGTCGCCGACGTTCACGATCGAGCACAAGAACATGCACTTTCGCATGGCCGGTCAAGGCGTCCAGATCCGGGTGATCATCGAAGGCTACTTCATGGACACGTTTAACGGCCTGCTGTTCCGCGGCTGTTCGGCGACCGTTGACACGAAGGGGCAAACTGTTTGGCACACGCAAGGCGACGACCTTGGAAATTATCTGGGGCATCGGGCTCATATCGAGATCATCGACAACGGCGATGGTTTCGCCGCGATTGATCAAATTCGGTTCTCGGATCAGGGTCCGCCCAACGTCGAGCCGAATCCGCTGGCAATGCGGGCGTTGGCAAGCGACGATGTGAATTCGCTGGAGTCGCTGGCGAGCGAATACGGTAACATCTGGAACGATACGCTCGTGAGTTGGCAGGAGGGGACAATTGACCCGGCTGGCACGCGTCTGGTGAATTGGGTCTTGCAGCACGAACTCGTCGACTTGAATCAGCCGGTTACTTCGTTGATTGAGCAACTCGACATTCGGGCGCAGCAGATCGATGAACTCGCCAAGTCGCTTCCCGGACCGAAGTACGCACTGGCGATCACCGACGGCAGCACGGAGAACGAACGCATCTTTATTCGCGGCAATCATCGCACGTTGGGCGACGAGGCTCCGCGGCAGTTGCTCGAAGCGCTCGTCGGCCCCAATCCGCCGCATATCCAGGATGGCAGCGGCCGGCTGGAATTGGCTCGGCAGATCGTCGATCCCGCCAATCCGCTCACGGCGCGCGTGATGGTCAACCGCGTGTGGCATCACTTGCTGGGCCGCGGCATTGTTGCGTCGGTCGACAATTTCGGCGTGCTCGGGCAAGAACCGACGCATCCGGAACTGCTCGACTATCTAGCCGCTCAGTTCGCGCAAGACGGCTGGTCCCTCAAGCAACTGATCCGCTCGATCGTGCTCAGCCGCACGTATCAAATGTCTAGTGCACCAGATGGCCGCGGCGATGAAGTTGATCCGCAGAATTTGCTACTGCACCGCATGAACATCCGGCGGCTGGAAGGCGAGGTGATTCGAGATGCGATTCTGGCGGTCTCCGGACGGCTCGATCGACGATTACTTGGCGGCAGCGTGCCGGTGCACTTAACGCCGTTCATGCAAGGCCGCGGCCGGCCGGGTGACGGGCCGCAAGACGGCAACGGCCGCCGCAGCGTGTACATCGCCGTCCGCCGCAACTTTCTCTCGCCGATGATGCTGGCCTTCGACACGCCGATTCCATTCAATTCCGTCGGCGCGCGCAACGTCTCGAACGTGCCGGCTCAGGCGCTAATCATGATGAACGACCCGTTCGTGGTCGAACAAGCCGCCGTCTGGGCCAAGCGTCTGTTGGCTTCACCTGGCCTCACGACAGAAGATCGGGTACATGACATGTACGCTAGCGCCTTTGCCCGCCCGCCGAGCGACACAGAAATGTCCAGCGCCGTCGCGTTCCTCACCGAACAAGGCAAACAATACGGCCTCGCCCTTGAGCAAGCCCACCAAGACCTGCGCGTTTGGTCCGACTTATGCCATGTAATCTTGAACGTGAAAGAGTTTGTCTTTATCCATTAAGGTCGAGCCCGATATGGCAGAAGTCGAACTGTTCCGTGCCGCGGGCCGCGCCGGAGAGTTGCCGCAGGTGTGCATGTATTGCGGCTCGCCGGCCGTGACGAAGCGACAGAAGGTTTTCATCGGCACAACGCCCATCACGATGTTCATGGGCGCCGGCATTCCGCGCGTGAAGCTGCCGATCTGCGAGCATCACGGATGGCTGTTCGTCGTGCGGCACAAGTTGGCTCTGATCGTGTGCGGATTGGCGACGATCGCACTTCAGAACGACAAGCAAATGCCCAGCAGGTGAACGCTGCACAGATAGCCGATCAGCCCCGTGGCGGCGAGCACGGCAACGCCGAACACGCGGCTGTAGCGTAGCACGTGGCGGTCTACGTCGATCGGCTTGTCCAGCAGCGTGACCAACTTGTTCGTGTCGATCCACTTCGCTCCCTCTTCGGAAAGTTTGGAAAAGCGGTCGGGACTAAGCACCGCCAATAGACCGACCGAACCAACCAGGGTCAGCAGCGGCCAAATCAACCATTGCAAATCGACAGACACGGCCAGAATTAAAGATTGCATAACGAGGCTCCTCGGGCAAACGTGCAGCGGATCGGCAGACCGGACGCGGATCAGATTCTTGGATGAGTCTATTGGAAAACATAGGTCACGCTTGCGGTTTGTCAAAAAGCGACGGTCGCGTGGCAATTCTTCTATCCAAGGGAGAAAATCTGTCTCCCAGCAATTTTGAATTCTGAACGACTGACCCGTGCGCGTCGAGCCGTGATCACGCCGGCCACTGGCCGCTCTGGACGAGGTGCAGGAGTTGCGGCACGAGTTGCCGCAGGGCGCGCGAGCGGTGGCTGAGGACGGACTTCACGGCGTCGCCCAGTTGGCCGAACGTCAGATGATACTCGACGATCTCGAACAGCGGATCGTAGCCGAAGCCCGCGGAACCGGCTTCCTCGAAAAGAATGCGGCCGTGGCAATCGTCTTCGCTCGCGGCGCGAATCGTGCCCGTGGGATCGGAGAGCGTGGCGTGGCAGACGTAGTGGGCCGTGCGTTGGTCCAGCGGCGTGTCGCAGAGTTGCTCTAGCAGCAGCCGATTGTTGGACTCGTCGGTCGCTCCGTCGCCTGAGTAGCGAGCCGAGTACACACCGGGCGCTCCGCCTAGCGCGTCGACCACGAGCCCGCTGTCTTCGCCCAACACCCACTGGCCCAAATGCACGGCTTGCTGCGTGGCCTTGAGGGCCGCGTTGGCCGCAAACGTGTCGCCGTCCTCGACCACTTCAATCGACTCAGGAAAATCGGCCAGCGTGCGCAATTGAAATCCGTGCGGCGCGAGCAACTGCTCCAGCTCTCGTCCCTTCTTCCGATTCCGCGTGCCCAGCACCAACAAACGAGAGTCAGACATTGTTCCTCGAGCGGCCGCAGGGCGACGTGTCACTATTATTGGCGCATCAAATGTCGGGTGGGGGTAGTGGTACAAGTTGCCGTAGCGGAAGTGGTGACACTTCCGAAGTCTCACGACTTCGGCTACCAAAATGTACCACTACCCGGGTGGGTAAAGCGAGGCTCTGCTGACGCCGGCCGACTATAATCGACACGACGTTGCGCTCGTGGTAGGCCGGATTGGCAATCCGGCCTACGAACATCACAACTGCAACCGAGCTATCGCGTCAGCCAACTGCCTTGTGCGTAGTCGGATGCGATCGACGTGCGCGGCACCTCGACGGGCAGCGGCTGGATGTCGAACGTGATGCCTTCGAGAGTATACGACCGCAGTCCGACCGCGCCCATGCCCGGCAACGGCTGCTGCTGGCCGCCGTAGGTTTGCATGACGGCGTGAATCGCCGGGTTGATTTCCGTCTTCCCGTCCATCCGCGGCGTGCCCACGTAATCGAACGAGCCGATGGTGACGATGCTCTCGTGCAGGTCGTGGAATTCGTATGCGTCAACGCCGCGGCGCCGCAAAGCCAAGGTCAGCCGATGAGCCTTGTCCGCCGCCACGGCCAGCGCGCTTTCGCCCGAATCCCGGGAACTCCAAGGCCACAACGAATGTGTCGAGCCTTCGAGCGTGGTGATTTCGTCGACGTGCATCGTGTCTTTGCCGCGGAACGTCGCCACGCGCACCGTGAACTTGCCGGGACAGTTTAGCAAGCTGTGCTCGACGTCCTTGTTCATTTTGACGACCAGCGGATCGAGGGTCTTCGGCGCGAAGTACTCGTCCGGCAACAGCGGATTGCGCGTGACAAAGGCGGCGCGCATCGGGCCTTTGTTCTTCACGTCAGGATCGGGGCTAATGCGGCGTTGGATTTCCCGCAGCACACCCATGCGCTGGCTGGTTTTTGACTGCTCGTTCAATTCCAGGCATTCGGGCCGCGCGTATTTGATCTTCTGCAGCACCTTCTGAGCCTCGGGGTCGTCGACCAGCGGAAAGTCGCCGACCAGCACCGCCACTTCATCGAACTTCGACGCGTGCATGTGCTTCATCCGCTTCGGTTCGCCGTAGCGATCGAAGCCCAGCCCCTGCACGGGCTCGCTGAAATCAAACTCCCGTCGATGCGTGTAAGCCGGCAGTTTAAAGCGTTTGCGCAACTCGAGCACCAAATCATGAGCCTGGCGTTCAGCCCCCTCGCCCGCAAACGAAGCAGCCATAATCATCCACGGCCCGTGCTCTTCGCGCAGCGTATAAATTTTGTTCGGGTCCGCTTCGACGTGCTTGAACGGAATGAGAAAAGCCAGTGGTGGCCCGCCGAGCGCAGGCGCACCAATACTAAGCAATACTCCCGAAGTGATCGCTAGTCTCCAGACAAACCGTAGATCGAGTGACGTGCGGATCAACATCCTGACCCTTTCCCATATTGGTTGCCGGCCCGGACTTGACGATGGGCCAGAGCTGAGACGAGAGCGCGGGAGAGTAACAGATGTCCGGCCGCGCGGCTAGCCGCATTTCTCGGCCACCACCGCAGTGCTTTGTCACGCATGAGAATTTGGGTTGAACTGTGAGCCGATGGCGCTAGCCACGGGTGTTTTTGCTGCCCGCCCGACCCGAAGCTAGCGCGTTCGGCTCACCCGAAAATCAAGCTGTGACAAAGCACTAGAAAATGGGTATGGCGGGTGGTATAGCTCCAGCCACGGGTTTAAACTGCTGCTGCAATTCTTAGATTTGGCTCTCCCAAGCCGGAGGTAGTCTGTGATCACAGACCACTAAGCCGGAAACTGACTGCGGCTCCGGTTGCTAGAGGTGGGTGATGAGCGGTCACAGCAATACGATTCTCCCCGACGAGGTACGGCCGGGCTTGCCAACTCAGACCGCAGGCTGCGCGACGAAGTCGAATACCGTGAGCCTTGATCAAGTTTTCGGCCACCAGCATGGCCGCTCCGCGGAGCTTGCGGTTGCACTGTCGAACGAGGCCGCCGTCGGCGCGATCGACTTCATCACTTTGGTAGCGCGCGGGGAACAGACCGGCGCGCCCGGTGATCGCGCGGGCCGAAGCATAATGCTCGATCGGTCCGGCT
>JBGTKH010000657.1:0-9994 GCA_041744735.1 Pirellulaceae bacterium
TGCGGCTGAAGGAATTGGAAACACTGACCGAACTGGCACGTTCGCCGGGCAGCACGATCGTGTTCGCGGGGGGAACGGACGTGCATGGGCTGCTGGCCGCGGCGGCCAATGGGCAAGGGAAGGCAAAATAGACATTGTTGAAACTGAAGAGTCGAAACGAGCGGCGAGACTTAACGTCTAACTCTCTTGAATCTCTACGTCGATTCAAAGCGAAAGAATCCGAAAGCGGCGACCAGTCGCCGCACTCCAAACAAAAGAGGACTACGATCATGGCGGACAATAAGTACGAGTTAATTCCGACGGGCGACGCGACGGCGATGCTGCCGGTGGGCAAGAGCCACAAGCCAATCACGGTGATTGGCACGCCGCGGATTCGCGCAACGTTCGACGAAACTTGCCTGCAGCAGGCCATCAACTCGCGCACGGCGCCGGGCGTTACGGATCTGGTGCTGAACCCGGACGCGCATCTGGGCTACGGCGCGCCGGTAGGCTGCGTCATGGTCTCGCCCACGCATGTCTACCCGGGCCCAGTCGGCGTGGACATCAAGTGCTCGATGAGCCTGTTGCAAATGGACCTGCCGGCCGAAGCGATCGCCGACCGTCCGGTGCGGCGGGCGCTGATCAACGCCGTGTGCGAGCGGATTCCGACCGGCGCCGGCCGCGGGCAGCGGCACGCTGCCAAGCCTCGGCAGGTGGACGTCGAAACGGGCAAGCGCGCCGTGATCGAGGGCGCGTCACAACCGGTGTGCGAATCACTGGGTGTTCCGCCCGAGTGGGCTCAGCGCTGCGAAGATTCCGCGCACGTGGGTCACGACGAAACCAGCGACGCGTTGGGCAACCGTCTCCGGCGGCTCATCGAACAAGGCAAGCTGCCGAAGTTCGAGCAGAAGCTGACTCAGCTCGGCTCCTACGGCGGCGGCAATCATTTCGGCGAGTGCGAAGTGGTCCACGTGGCCGACGACGAACGGGCGCGGCGAACCGCCGATGTATTCGGTCTGCTCGACGGTTGCGTGGCGTTCCTGTCGCATTGCGGTTCGCGCGGCTTCGGCCACAATTTGGCAGTCGGCCAATTCAAAGCGCTGCAAGAAAAATTCGCCACGTGGGACATTCCGCTGCCGGGTGCGGATCGTGAACTGGTCTACGCGCCGCTGGGCACGCCGGAAGCCGACGCGTACCTGGACGACATGGCTCTGGGCGCGAACTTTGCCACGCTCAATCATCTCCTGATCAATGCATTGGTCTTGGAGGCGTTCCAGCAAGTGCTGCCCGGCGTCACCGGCCGGCTGGTGTACTTCATCAGCCACAACATCGCTCGCAAGGAGGTCGTGGGCAATCGGCCGGCGTGGGTGCATCGCAAGGGAGCCACACGCGCCTTTCCGTCCGGCCACCACGCGCTGCGCGACACGCCGTTTTTCGACACGGGCCATCCGATCCTGCTGCCCGGCGATCCGCACAGTGGCTCGGCGGTGATGGTCGCCGACGCCGGCGCAGAGCAGAGTTGCTTCAGCGTGAACCACGGCTCGGGCCGCATGCTGGGCCGCAAACAAGCCAAGCGGGAACTGGATCAAGCCGCGATCGACCAACAGTTCGACACTGCCGACATCCTGACCAACTGCCGCTTCTACCCCAAGGACGAAGCCCCGGCCGCGTACAAGGATTTCAACGAAGTGCTAAACTCCGTCAAAGGCGCCGGCTTGGCCAGCGAAGTCGCGCGGTTGAAGGCACGGTTCGTGATTAAGGATGCAAGCGACGCGGATGACTAACGCGATGATTATCATTGACGGCTCTCATGGCGAAGGTGGCGGGCAGATTGTGCGGTCGGCGGTGGCGTTGGCGGTGGTGACTGCGAAGCCGGTGACGATTATTAACGTGCGCGCCGGGCGGAGGAAGCCGGGGTTGATGAGGCAGCATTTGACGGCGGTCAATGCGGCGGCGGAAATTTGCGGGGCAAAGGTTCAGGGAGCGGAAATAGCGTCGTCGTGTTTGGCGTTCGAGCCGGGGGCGGTGCGGCCGGGCGAGTACACATTTCGCGTGGGGACGGCGGGCAGCGCGACGTTGGTGCTGCAGACGGTGTTGCCCGCGCTGCTAATTGCCGAAGGGCCGACGAAGCTGACGCTGGAAGGCGGCACGCATAATCCGTTCGCGCCGCCGTTCGACTTTTTGGCCGAGGCCTTCCTGCCGCTGGTGAATCGCATGGGGCCGCAGGTCCGCGCACAGTTACAGCACGCGGGATTCTATCCGGCCGGTGGTGGTCAGTTCACCGTGCACATTCAACCGTCAGCGAAGCTGAAAGGGTTTGAATTGCTGGAGCGCGGCGAAATTCTTCGGCGGCATGTCATTGCCTGTGTCGCCAACCTGCCGGCGCACGTCGCGCGGCGCGAGTGCGCCAAGATCGCTCGCCAATCGGGATGGGACCAGTCGTGTTTCGAGGTCAAGGAGATTCACGACTCGCGCGGGCCCGGAAACGTCGTGATGATACGAATCGAAAGCCAGCATGTCACCGAACTGTTCACCGGCTTCGGGCAACGTGGCGTGAAAGCGGAGCGCGTGGCCGGCGACGTTTGGCAAGAGGCTCGCGAGTACCTGGCTGCGGAAGTTCCCGTGGGCCCGCACTTGGCCGATCAACTGCTGTTGCCGTTGGGCATCGCCGCCCATCATGGCAGCCGCGGCGCATTCGTCACGATGCCGCTAACTCGCCATTCAACCACACACATCGAAGTGCTGCAGAAGTTCCTGGAAGTGAACATCACAGTCACGCAAAATGATCGCCAAGGCGTCCATGTGGAACTCAAGAACGGCCGTCGTTTATGACTTGGAGTCGCTATGCCGCGTGAAATCCAGTAGAATCACTCGCTGATCGCGGTCATCCGCGATTGACGAAATGCATCGTCGATTCGCAACGACCGTTCGATTGTTGAACGTCAAGGAGCACTCCTGATGCAGACTTTGTTATCAACGACGCGCGGCTCGCTGTCTCGGCGAGCGTTTTTGCGGGGGGCGGGCGTGGCGGTGGCTTTGCCGATGCTGGATGCCATGAGGCCGGCACTGGCGAAAGCGCCGGACGCGGCGGTGACGCGGCGGATGGTGGCGATTCAAACCAACATGGGCATCCTGCCGCAATTCTTTTTTCCGGAAGGCGCAGGAGAGAACTATACCGCTAGTCCGTATCTCGAACGGCTCGCGGCACATCGGCCACAGATGACGGTCTTCTCCGGCGTGAGTTTGCCGGGAGTCACCGGAGGACATGCCGCGCAGCGCTGCTTCCTCACTGGCACGCCGCATCCGGAACGTGGCGGGTTTCGTAACGGCGTGTCGCTCGATCAGTTCGCGGCGGAACAGGTGGGAAATGAAACGCGGTTTTCATCGCTCGTGCTGGCCATCAGCAATGAAAATGCGACGCTCAGCTTTACTCGCAGCGGCGCTTCCATCCCGGCCGAAAACAGTCCACGCCGGCTGTTTGAAAAACTGTTCGTGCAGGGGCGGCCCGACGAAGTTGAAGCCCGCGTCGAATCGCTCCGGCAGGGACGCAGCACGCTGGACTTTGTGAGCGAGCAATCGAGACGACTGAACCGCTCGCTGTCGCCGGCCGACCAGCAACGAATGGACCAGTATCTGACGTCGGTGCGCGAACTGGAACGGCGGCTCCACAGCGCACAGGAGTGGGAGTACCGGCCCAAGCCAAAAGTCGACGCGACGCCTCCGGAAGAAAACAACGACCCGCGCCAGTTCGTCGAGCGGTCGCAGATGATGTTCGACGTGATCAAGCTGGCTCTGGAAACCGATTCGTCACGCATCGTCTCGCTGTTTATCGACACGACGGTCATTCACAACATCACACACCACGGCCATCGCCCCGATGTTCTGGCCGAACTTCGCGGCCACGAAGAACAGCAATTTGACACGCTCAGCCGGTTCCTCACTTCACTCAGCGAAACGCGGGAGCACGGCCTGTCGCTGCTCGACCAGACCATGGTGCTATATGGCACATGCATGGGCAGCGCGAACTCGCATTCCAACGTCAACCTGCCCGCGTTGCTGGCCGGCGGCGGTTTCCGGCACGGCCAGCACCTGGCCTTCGATGCGGAGAACAACTACCCACTTACGAATTTGTACGTCTCCATGCTTCAGCGGCTGGGGATCGAGGTTGACGAATTCTCGACAGGCCGAAGTACGATGCGCGGGTTGGAAATGGGGTGAGGATGGTCCGCGCGAATTAAGGGCAGCGCGAATCAGAGAACATTCGCGCTGCCCTTAATTCGCGCGGTCTTTAATTCGCGAGGCAGAAAGATGTTCCGAATCCCTTTGAAACTGGTAGCCCTCATTAGCTCGCTGATGTGCTCGGCGGTGCTCGCCCAGGCACCGGAGTTTATTGAATCGCATTGTTACGACTGCCACGATGCGAACGAAAAGGCCGGCGGGCTTGATCTGACGGCGCTGCAACTGGAGTTGACTGACAGCGGGAATTTCGCTCGCTGGGTGAAGATCCACGACCGCGTCGCAGCGGGCGAGATGCCACCGAAAGAGGTCGAGCGACCGTCGGCTGACGACGTTAACGTGTTCACTCGCTGGTTGCGCGATTCGCTCATCGCTGCCGAGTTGGCCATGTCAAAGGACGAGCCACAACTCCGGCGGCTGACTCGCACGGAGTACGAAAACACGATTCGCGACCTGTTCGACATGCCGGGGATTGCACTAGCCGGAATCCTACCGGCCGACGGACAGGCGCATGGGTTCGACAAACATCCGGACGCGCTGGACATCTCGCACGTCAACGTGGCGAAGTACCTCGAAGCCGCCGACCACATTCTTGATTATGCGATCGTCACTCGCCCCGATCCGCCCATGATCCAGAAGCGGCGGATTTCACTGGTCAATCGCGGCGGGTTTGTGGCTCACATCGTGATGAACGGCGATGGAGTTCTGTTGAAGAACAAGCAGCCGGACCCGGAGTTCCCGCCGGCGGCCGAGCAGAATCATTTGGATCAGGGAGCCCACGAACGCTGGGGCTCATTCCGCAACGGGGCGACCGTCGGTCTGTTCCGACATGAAGACGAATCGGTCAGCCCGTACTTCAGCGAGCACGTGACAATCTACCCCGCGCGATATCGCGTGCGGACGTCGCTGTGGAGCTTTCAGTGGGACCAAGGCAAAATGCTGCCCGGACGCGGCACCGAAGCGGCGCGTCTTTCCGTCGTGCAGCTCACCGGTGACGGCCGCGGCGGACAGCATCCCAGTTACGTCCTGGGCTACTTCGACGCTCCGGACACCAATGCGATGGAGCACGAAATTGTCGTCTGGCTGAACCACAACGAACTCATCGGCTTCAACACGGCGTCGCTGGCACCGGCCGCCAACTACTACAAGCCGCGGCGGGCGATGGAGTTCACCGGACCGGGCATCGCGGTCGATTGGCTCGACATCGAAGGTCCGCTGTACGAATCGTGGCCGCCCCTTAGCCACAAGCTGCTGTTCGACGAACTGCTGCTGGTCGAATTGAAAGCTGCCGACCATCCCGGCGTCCGGCTGCCCAAGCGAAGTCGCCCACGACAGATCGGCGCTGGCATGAACCGGCCAGATCCGGAACCCGGCCTGTGGACCGTTCAAAGCATTTCAGCAATCGAAGATGCCGATCGCCTGCTGGCGGCGTTTCTGCCGAAGCTCTTCCGCCGACCGGTGTCTGATGAAGTTCGGCAACAGTACGTCGACGTGGTCCGCGAGCGACTGGCGGCCGGCGATTGTTTCGAACTCGCCATGCGTGCAGCGTATCGCAGCGCGCTGGTCGCCCCGGACTTTCTCTTCCATACTGAGCCTGTACGTTGGGTCGCTGACCCGACCTCTTCCGATCGAGAGCAGAAGATCGGTCGAGTCGGAGACCCAACCTACTGCATCGACGATTACGCGCTTGCCTGCCGCCTTTCGTACTTCCTGTGGAACTCGCTGCCGGACGATCAACTCATGCAGCATGCCGCGGCCGGCGACTTGCGCCAGCCGAAAGTTCTGCACTTGGAAGTCGAGCGGCTGATGCAACACCCGCGCTCGAAGCGTTTCGTCGACGATTTTGTCGGCCAGTGGCTGAAACTATATCAAATTGCCGCGACCGACCCTGACAAGAAACTCTATCCGGAATTCAGCCCGTATTTGCAGGACTCGATGGTTGCCGAAACGCGCGTCTATTTCCGCGAACTGCTCGGCCGAGACCTCGACGCATCGCACCTGATGAAGTCCGACTTTGTGATGGTCAACGAGAAGCTGGCCACGCACTACGGCATCGACGATGTGAGCGGCTGTCAGATTCGGCACGTGCCGCTGCCGGGTGACTGCCCGCGCGGTGGTTTTTTGACTCAGGCGTCGATCTTGAAGATTACGGCCAACGGCACAACCACATCGCCCGTGCCGCGCGGTGCGTTTGTGCTCGACCGGCTGCTGGGCGAGCCACCCGAACCGCCGCCGGCCAACGTCGCGGCCATCGAACCGGACGTGCGCGGGACGACGACGATTCGCCAGCAGCTTGCCAAACACCGCGACCAAACGGTCTGTGCGTCGTGCCATCGCCGCATCGATCCACCCGGGTTTGCGTTGGAAACGTTCGACGTCATCGGCGGGTTCCGCAATCGTTATCGATCCATCGGCGAAGGTGACCTCGCCCCACGCGGTTCGATCGATCCGCTGATCGGCATCAGCTTCCGATTAGGGCAGCCGGTCGATTCCAGCGGTGAGCTTGCCGGCGGCCAGACGTTTCAGGACGTTCGGCAATATCAGTCGCTGTTGGCCGCCGACCACGATCGGTTACTGAATAACTTGGCGCGACAGTTCGTCACCTACGCCACTGGCCGAGCGGTCGGATTTAGCGACCGGGCCATGATCGACGACATCGTCCGCCGCGTTCAGGCTCGGCGGGGCGGCGTCCGCACGCTGCTACACGAAGTGGTCGCCAGCCCGCTGTTCACCAGCGACATGACGACGATCGAAGATCCAGGCGATCGAGTCACACAGCTTCTCACCAACTCCGCCACGCAACCTTGCCGCATGATGATGACCGCAGCCCTTTCCGACATCACGACTCCGGTCCGGCGCAAGGTAACGCACGTCGAAGAGCCATCTCCCCGCGAATTCCAGTTTGAGGATGCATCGACCGTCGCCGTGCAGGTGACGGGCCTGTTTATGCCGGAACGAGTCGCCGCGTTTCGCACGTTGCTGCAACAGTTGCCCGACGCCAAATTAGTCAGCATCGATTTCGAAACGGCCACCGCGACGTTTGCCTGCGCCGCCGACTCCGATCTCTTTCGCAATGCCACAACGCAGCAAATCACCGAACGTCTCGACAGCCGCATTCGTCAGCTTTCCGATCACACGCTCGGAATCAAGCCGCTGAGCACAACCCCACGTGAAAAATTGGAACTCATCGAGATCCCGATCACGGGCCTGGACTGCCAGGCTTGCTCACTGGCGGTCTACGACATCCTCGCCCGCATCGAAGGCGTCGAGCAGGCAACGGCCAGTTTCCATGACAGCCGAGCCACCGCCTGGATCGACCCCGCCAGAACCGATCGGGCCAAGTTGGAAGACGCCCTCAAACAACGAGGCGTGACACTCCCAAGTCGTTGAAATCACTGAAACCACGGGCAATTCCTCACTCGGTCAGTTTCGTAATCGGCGTCAGTTCAAGTTTGCGGAACTCGACCTCGGAACCTTCCGCTTGCAGCGCGATTTGTCCCTTCGTCGCGGTGCATTTGCCGCCGTGGTTCACCAAGTCGCCGTTGACCCACACCTTGATTTCATCCTTGACGCATTCGATGACCATCGTGTTCCACTCACCCGGTTTCTTCTCTGAATCGTCAGTCAGATTGAAAATCCGCCGCGCCTTCCCCTCGGTGACTCCCCAAGTCTCCTGCGGGCCGCGCCGCTGGACCATGTCCGGCACGGTGACGTCCTCGGCGATGCACCAAAAATCGCCTGCGTGGCCGTGATTCATCTGCACCTCGATCGACTTGGGAAACATCTTGTACAGCGCTCGCGGCGTGGACGCGTGGACCAACACGCCGCAGTTGCCGGGCGTCGCTGCGAAGCGGTATTCCACTGCGAGGCGATAGCTTTCGTGCTGCGCATCGGTGATCAGATGGCCGCCCGGCTGGCCGAGACTCACCAGCAGACCGTCGCGCACGACGAACGGTGCTGGGGCAGCGGGGTCTTTATCCATACTCGGCACATCCATGTGCCAGCCTGTCAGATCCTTGCCGTTGAACAGATTCACGGACGTGGAATTCGACGATGATGACGACGCGTCCGGCTTTTTCTTCAGCGCCACGGCGATCGCCTGGGCGGCTTGGGCCGCGACAAACTGATTGCCGGCCGCGTTAAGGTGAACGCCGTCGCCGGTAAGAATCCCGCGCTGATTGTTTTCGGGATTGTGTTCTTTGAGGTAGTCGAGGAAGGCCTTGCGCAAATCGCACAATGTGGTGCCGGTTTCGGCCGCGACTTTGCGGCTGATCGCCGAGTATTCTTCCAGCATCGGGTCAAGCTCGTTCGAGCCGTCGGTCTTCTCGCCGATTGTGCTGGGAGTACAGAGCACAACCTTGGCATCGGCCGCAGTAATCTTCGCAATCAGATCCCGCAAACCAGCTTCGAATCGATCCTTCGGCGTGCCGCGGCCGCTGGTGCTATGCCACACGTCGTTAATGCCGATGTAGATAAACACAATCGTCGGCTTCTTGGAGAGCACGTCACGATCGAGTCGCTCCTGCAGATTCGGGACCTTGTGGCCGCTGATCCCGGCATAGACAATCTTCACTCCCAACTCCGGCCTTTGTTTCTCGATCGCCTCAGCGATGAGCCGGCAATATCCGCCCGGCCCCGCGCCGCCTTGCGTGATGGAATCGCCGAAAAAGGCAATCACCTCGCCCTTCGCCAGCGGCGAGTCCGCGGCGGTCAAGGCTTCGACACCAACTGGTTCGGCGACGGATGGCGTTTCGAGCATCGCGAAGCCGGCAACACAAACAATCATTGACAGAACAAAGCGAGTCATATTACCTCTCCTTTAGATTGGGCGGGAACATCGAAAGACGCATTGTAGCCGAGTCGAAGGCCGTACAGCGGCCATGCCCATTGTAATACCGAAATCGCAACGGCGGCCGTTGGATGAGAAACTCTCGTCGGTGCCTGGTCAATTCCTGTTTGCGGCTGATGGCGGCTTGGGTCACTTCAGCTCCATAAACCGTACGCAGACCGGGCTGGGCACTTGCACGCTCGACTCGGTCGGCGTCAGTTCGCCGGTGGATTGATTGATGCGAAACACAATCACGCTGCCGCCCGATTGATTCGCCACCAGCATGTATTGCCCCGTCGGCTCGATGGCGAAGTTGCGCGGCGTCTTGACACCCGTGCCTTGGTGGCCGACTGCCTTCAGCTCGCGCGTCTGCGGGTCGATCGAGAAGATCGCGATCGAGTTGTACGGGTCGCGATTCGAAACGTAGACGAAGTTGCCCGACGGATGCACGACGGTCTCCGCGGTGCTGCCCCCCTTGCGAACCGCGTCCTTGGGCAACGTCGACAGCACTTGCCGCTGCGTCAGGACGCCTTTCTCCGCGTGGTAATCGCAGGCGATGATCGTCAGGTCGGACTCGCCGTTGATGAACGCGGTCTTGCCGTCGGGATGCCAGGCGAAATGGCGTGGGCCGGCCCCCTTCGGCGTGTCGAACGCGCCGTGCGGGGTCAGCGTCCCCTTGTCGGCGTCGAAGGCGTAGATGATGACTTTGTCCAAACCCAGGTCGCAGCAGAGAGCGAACTTGTTGGCCTGGTCGACGTGGATCGAATGCCCATTCTTCCGCGGCCCGACGTGCTGCTGGAACGACGAGGCCGGGCCGAGCTTGCCGTCCGCCGCGATCGGGATGCAGATGCAGCTTCCGCCGCTGTAGTTGGCGGCCAGGACATTCTGGCCCGTCGGATCAACGACCAGATGGCACGGCGCCCCGCCCTGCGACGGCTGCGAGTTGAGCAA
>JBGTKH010000658.1:0-5095 GCA_041744735.1 Pirellulaceae bacterium
GCAGCCGGCGGTTGGCAGATGGCCGTCCTCTGCAACGCGCCCTGGCCAACGGAGCAGGTGCGCGAAGACCTCGATCGTTTGGGACTGGCCGGCCGCTTTCCGTTGGTGCTGTCGTCGTTCGACCTAGGCTGCGCGGTGCCGGCCGCTGAAGCTTTCGATACGGCATTGTCGGCAATGCACTTGGCGGCGGAAGACGTAGCGTTTGTGGGCCACGACACACGTGAACTCTGCGGCGCGGCCAGCGCCGGCCTGCAAACCATCGCCTTCAATTACGAGCCCGACGCCGTGGCCGACGTGTTTCTGGATCGTTTTGACGAATTGCCCGCGGCCATCGAACAACGCTGCCCGCACATGCTAGCCGGATAGCACGTTCCGCCAGCCAGAGTCGTTTAACCCGTAGCCGAAGGCGAGGGAATCTCGGCGAAGACTCACAGTCTGGCGACCCGCTGCCTCGCCTGCGGCTACGGGTTAAACGAGTGCCCGTCCTCCAGACAGAAGCGGAAAAATCCGCACGACCCGCAAAGTCGGCCTAAAGCTCCTCTCTTGCAAGTGCCGAAATTGTTTGACGGACACCAGCCCGACGCGCAAGCGAGGGCACTTCGTAGCTTGGGTCCATTGAACCGAGCAATTCGCGTAGATTTCGCTCGGGTCAATGGACCCAAGCTACGACAGAACACAGCACACGCTCGGTGTCGCGACCGAAAAGACGTTTGCTCCCGATCACGAGAGGCACTTGCATGACTCGCGCATTCTTTGCTCTGTTGCTTTTGGCGGCATTGTCGTCAACGTCCGGCTGTGCCATCTGCTGCACGCCCTACGATTACGCGTATCCAGCCTACGGCGGACGATGGCAGCGTGCGGACATGTACCACGGGCGAGTCGGCTCAGCCTTCGAACCGGCCGAAGCAGCTCCCTACGATTCCGCCGAAGCCGGACCCGCGCCGTCCACCGAAACTGAATGGGAAGACGGCGTCTACTACGAAGCGTCCACCGGCGGATCGATTCGATAAGCGTCTTGGAAGTAGGACGGATTGCCAATCCGTCCTATTACACGCAGATCCGTCCCACGACACACAGACGGATTGGCAATCCGTCCTACAATTACGCCGCTTCAAACACCGTCCGGCCGCCGACCACCGTGCGCACGACCTTAATATTCTTGATCTCATCCGGCACCACGTCGTGCGGATCGTTCGCCAGGATCACGAAATCGGCCAGCTTGCCGGCGGTAATGGAACCTTTGATCTTCTCTTCAAATGATGCATACGCGCCGTTAATCGTGCAAATCCGCAGAGCCTCGTCGACCGTGATCCGCTGATTCGGGCCCCACACGCGGCCGGCGTAATCTTTGCGCGTGACCATGCTCTGGATCGCCATCAGCGGCTCGAACGGGCCGGGCACATGATCCGACGCCGGCGCCACGCGAATCTGATGATCCAGAAACGACCGGTGAGCGAACATCCACTGCAGCCGCTCGGGCCCGTACTGAGCCCACTTATCGCCGTGATAATGTACGTAGGTGTAGAACGGCGTGGGGATCGCACCGATCTTGGCGATCCGCTCCAGCAGATCGGGGTTGACCAGCGTGCAGTGTTCGATGCGATGCCGCGGATCGGGGCGCGGGTGCAGCCGCAGAGCCAGCTCATACGCCGTGAGCACCATGTCAATCGCCACGTCGCCGTTGGCGTGCACGCCGACTTGATAGCCGTTGGAATGAGCGTCCAGCACCGCGTCGTTCAGCCGATCTTGCGACGTAACCAGAATCCCGTAATCCATCGGCCGCCCGACGTACGGTTGGCTCATCCGCATCGTGCGTTCCGACGCCGAACCGTCGCAGAACAGTTTGATGCCGCCCACGCGCAGCCGCTCGTTGCCGAACCCGGTGCGAATGCCGGCCGCTTTGAAGGCTTCGTACAGAGGCGGTTGAGCCATCACGTACGCGCGGAACCGCATCTCGCCGGCGGCCAGTGCATCGCGATAAGCGACAAAGTTCTCCTTGCTGGCCATCGCGTCGTGAATCGACGTCAGCCCCGCGGCGGTCATCAGTTCCGAGATCAGCTTCACGCCCGCTTGCCGTTGCCACGGCGTGACCGGCTCGCGGCGAATCGTGTTCTCGATCATCTCGCGAGCATGTTCGGCGGCGAACCCGGTTAGCTCGCCGTTCTCATCGCGGCCGAATCGCCCGCCTTCGGGATCGGGCGTGTCTTTAGTGACCTTCGCCACCTCGAAGGCCCGGCTGTTGAAGATCGCCGTGTGACCGCCGCGGTGCACCATGCGCACCGGATGGCGCGGCGCGGCCTGATCGAGATCCTGCCGAGTCACCCCGCGGCCGTCGCGCAGCTTGGTGTCGTCGTACTTGAAGCCCAGCACCCACTGGCCCTCGGGCGTTTTCTCGGCCCGAGTGCGAATCGCGTCTTGAATCTCGGCGATCGTGCGAAGGTCGCAGTTCACTTCCAGAAGTTCATCGATGCCTGCCTCGGCCGGATGCGTGTGCGCGTCGATGAAGCCGGGAGTGACCGTCATCCCCGCGGCGTCGATCACCTGAGTCCTAGGCCCGGACAACTCGCGAATCTTGGCTGAGCTACCGACCGCGATGAACCGCCCATGCTTCACCGCAAACGCCTCAGCCCGCGTCATCCGCGAGTCGATCGTGAACACGCGGCCATTGACCAGCACCAAATCCGCCCCCGGTCCATCCGGCTCATCGACCTCCGCCGCCGACACACCCGGCCACACCCCAAAGCCCAACGCCGCCGCCGCTGCCAATCCTCGCTTCAAAAACTCCCGCCGCTCGCCACTGGTCATGATTAGGCTCCTCCGCAAAAATCGTGTCGCCTTGTGGGCGTAACCAGTATGCCAAGAATTGAAGCCAATTCCAACTTGCCATTCAACGGGCGACATGTCGGCAGTATTATCCATTGTTGCTGGCAAAAATCATGGAAGTCCCGCCGAGATGTTGGTTACGACGCCAGCGCGACGTACAACTTTCCGGCATCATCGTCCGCGAAGCGCGCCCCGGCTGGGTCTCGATGGAACTGCCGGCCCAAGAGGCCTGGCGCGAGCCAATGCGTTGGCTGCGCCCCGAGCAGCGCGAGCGCATCGAATCGCCCGAGTTTTACCAGATGCTCCAGCAACAACTTGGCCAGCGTTTCCTGGCGCTGCGGTCAACTTGAAGGACGGACCCGAGCGACACGAATGCAACGCCGCTGCGGTAGCAGTCCAAACCGACCCATTCGGCAGCGACAGTTTTTTACTAGGTGGACCCCCGGAGATTCACATACGGGCAATCCTGCCTTGCAAATCGACCATGCCGCTGGCAAAATGGAGAAAGTGAAACAAGACCTGCCACCGCGCCGAAGTGAGGTCTGATCTAACCAACCGCACTTTCCGTCACGGTCGCGACCAGAGAATATGAATATGTTGTGCGGACGATTCATTGACACCTGACGATCTGCGTAAACCTGACGCCTGTCCTTCTTGCTGCGCCACAGACATTCGCCTGATTTGCTACGGCCTGCCTTCCAGGAAAACACTGGATCGTGCCGAGCGCGGCGAAATCGTGCTCGGCGGTTGCACGATTTGGGATGACATGCCCGACTGGCGATGCATGTCGTGTGGCCACGAGTGGTTCGATCCGATCGATCCCGCCCGAATTGAGCGTGATGAATTGATGGCCAAGATCGAGCGTGAGCATCAGGAGAAGTTGCGCAAATATCAAACTGGGCGTGACCACTGACACGGCGCCGCCGCACAACACCGCATGCCGGCTGTGCGCCGCATCCATGCGGCGGACGCCTTCGGATTCACTTCCAGCAGCCGGTGAGTCACAATGGTCCCTGGTTGTTCGACGTTTTGCGCTTCGTTCGGAGCGGCGTCGGGCATGCTTCCCGTTAGCGGCCCTGAATCGCATGAGATTGGGACACTTCACCGACTTCCAATCACGTCCAAGCGTCCTCTTGCTCTCTTCTGGTGAACCCGACGATTTCCGCCGACTCCACGATGCCCTGCGCTCACTTGAGGTCGACGCGTCGATCTCGCTTGATCGACTTGCCCGTGTGCGAGCGCGCAATGGTATCACGCTTGACGTCCGACGGGGCAACTCTGACAGCTTATCGCGGGCTTCTGACACCGCATTCGTTTGGGCAGTCGATCCCGAAACGCTCGCGGAGGTTCTCGACAAGATCCAACCCCTTATGCTTGCGCTTCAGGGCGGTCACCAATACTTCGACTATGATGAGCACACTGTCGTGATGTCGATTGCCGAGTACGGCGACGCGTGGTGGCAACGCACGGGCGGCTAACATGGTTTTGCCGCAGAGCCGCTACGCGGACGCCTTCCATCTTTGTTCACGCGGGCTGGCGTAATACAATCTTCCGTAGTGCCAACGTCTTTCGCTCCGTTCGGGGCGGCGACGGCAAATCTGCCCGTTATGTGCGGCAGCCTATGAAGTGGATCGCCATTGTGCTGATGTGCGTGGCCACCTGCGTGGTTTACGGCATCATTCACGATCAGGTCACCGCGCGAATTTGCATCGAGTACTTCACGATCGGTCATCCGCCCATCTTCCGGACCGACGATCCCACGTTACTCGGACTCGGCTGGGGCATCATCGCTACTTGGTGGGTGGGCGTGTTGCTTGGCGTCCCGCTTGCTTGCGCTTGCCGCTTCGGGCGCTGGCCGAAACGTGATCCGCATACACTATGGCGTCCGCTGATCCGATTGACGGCGTGCTCCTTTGCATTGGCAATCCTCGCGGGTCTGGTTGGTGGGATTGCCGCATCAAATGGCTGGGTGTTTCTCGTTGGCGAAATCGCTGATCGTGTGCCCGCTGACCGCCATGTACCGTTTCTTATCGATCTCTGGGCGCACAGTGCGAGCTATCTTGTGGGTTTTGTTGGTGGCGTCGTGTTGATCGCATTTGTGCTGCTGGGGAGACGACGCCAGCATGCCCAAAGCGGCACATAACACAGCATGGCCGCAAGGCCGCTGCGCGGTCGCCTTCCTTCTTTCGCCACGCGGGCTCGCGTAATAGAATCAATCGTAGTTCCAAGTCGTCCGCTTCGTTGACGCCGGCGACGGCCATGCTTCCCGTTG
>JBGTKH010000659.1:0-5583 GCA_041744735.1 Pirellulaceae bacterium
CGTTGGAATCTGGTGCTGCGCGAGGAAGTGCCCAAGGCCCAGTCGAAAAGCGGACCCGAAGCGGGAAGCTGGTCGCCCATGCTCGACGAATGGGGCGCGCGCGGCGCGGGGCGGCTATTCACCACCTGCCTGTCGATTTACATGCTCGAAGTGTATTACCGCCACCTGCCCATCTACAAATACCGCCCGAACACGTAAACGTGGTATTTACAAGGAGGTGTCCGCGATGTCGCCCATCGTCAGCCAACTGTGGAAGGTTTTGGAGTCGCTCGGCGAATCGTCGCAGTTCTGCACCAATGGGAATCTCGCCCCCGTGCTGCCGGGATTGGAGGTTGAGGGGATCGGCAATGTCGGCGTGCCGGTCTCTGCGGCCGATGTGCGGCGGCTCATCGAGCGGGCGTCGCAGGCGCCGTATGGTCGCGGCGAGGAGACGATCGTGGATCCCAAGGTGCGGCGTGTCTGGCAGCTTGAGCCGCGGCAGTTCGCCCTGCGCAACGCCGCGTGGGACGCCTTTGTGGATGGCATCGTCGAGTCGGTGCGCAAGCAGTTCGGCATCCACAAGAAAGTCCAACACGAACTGTACAAGCTGCTGGTCTACGAGACGGGCAGCTTCTTCGCGCCGCACCGCGATTCGGAAAAAATACCCGGCATGTTTGCGACGCTGGTCGTGTGTTTGCCCTCGCCGCATGAGGGCGGCACGCTGATCGTGACCCACGACGGCGAAACGAAGCGAATCGAATTCGGCGCCACTGAGGCCGAGTTCAATGTCCAGTACGCCGCCTTCTACGCCGATTGCCAGCACGAGATCACGCCGGTCACGTCCGGCTATCGCGTTTGTCTCGTCTACAACCTGGCCATTGCACGGCAGAAGACGCAACCGAATGCGCCGGTAAACAGTCAGGCGGTGGATGCGGTCGCGGAATTACTGCCCAAGTTTTTTGCGGATGATTCGCGCGACAAGATCGTCATTCCCTTCAAACACCAATATACCGAGGCGGCGCTCGATCCGCGCGAACTCAAGGGCGCCGATCGCTCCTGCATGGCGGTGCTCGCGCGGGCCGCCGAACGGCTCGGGTATCAGGCCTTTGTCGCGTTGCTGACGCATTTTCAGACCGGAAGTCCGGACTATGGCACGATCAGCTATTCCCGGTCGCGGCGCCGATATCGTCGGTTTGACGGCGGTATGGACGATGACATCTCGGGCGAGAATGAGGGCGCACAGTTCGAGGACATCTACGAAGAGCGCCGGTCGCTCGGCTGCTGGCTCGATCCGCAAGGCCGCAAACAGCCCTTTGGAAAACTGCGTTTCGAGGAAGAGGAACTCGTCAGCAACGCTGCCGAGAAGGGCTGGCCATACACGCAGCAGATCAGTGAGGCGACGGGCAACGAAGGGGCCACGATGGAGCGTTGGTATCGCCAGGCGGTCGTGGTGATTTGGCCGCGCGTCCGCTACTTTCGCATCCTGGCCGGCGAGGGGCCAGAGCACGCCGTGCCAGCCTTGGGACAGTTAGTGGAGGCGACAGCCGAACCGCTCAACGATGCCGATTGCCTGGCGTTCGCGACCGAGATTATTGACCGCTGGAAGAAACCGACGCGGAGGTCGGCCTGGGACCGGTGGTCAGAATCCGAGGAATGGTCGGAGGACGAATCCACAACCGAATCCGAGGAATCGTCGGACGACGAATGCGACACAGAGTCCGAACCGCCGAAAGTTCGGTCCCCATTAGGCCGTACATCGAAGCCAACGTCGCTATCAACGCGCATGCTAACGCTGCTCGACCAGATCGGTGCAGCCGACCTAGCCGTTCGGTTCGTCCGCGACATCCTGCCGACCGTGTGCGACGGCAGCGAAGGGCCGGTCCTGAACCGCGTCGGCAACCGGTTCGGTTGGCAGCCGCTTGCCGAGCCGTTACAGCAATTCTTCGCCCAGCAGAAGCCAGCCGATTACTCGTCGAAACTCGCCGTGCCGGTGGCGATCTTCGAGGGCCTGTGTTGCAGCCCGCCGGCCATGACCGACCAGCGCCGCTCGGTCTGCGTCGAATTGGCGGACGAGTTGGAGCGGATCATCCAGCGCTGGGACGCTCGCCGAGACCAAGACTGGTATCAGCCGGAACCACGAACCGGCATCGTCGAGTCGGTCTTCCGCGCATTGGCGACCTTGGAGGAAATCGACCGGCTCGCACAATTCGTCACGTACGTTCTCTCAACGCCGAATCGCTACGATCTGCGCAGCGTGCTAATTCCGGCCGTGAAGGTGATTCATGCTTCCCTGGCTCCCGATTCGCCGGGCGGCAGCAGCTTCGACCGATTGCTGCATCACTGCCTCGCGGAACTGCAGACCTTGACGGCCGCGCCGATCGAGCCGCCCGCCGATTGGGCGCGCGACGCGAAGATTGATTGCAAGTGCGCCGACTGCAAGGAACTGGCCAAGTTCCTGCGGGATCCAACCGAGCAAGTCCACCGCTTCCCGCGCCGCAAGGAACTGCGCGAGCACCTGCACCGGCAAATCCACCTGCACCAGCTCGATCTATCGCACGTCACCGATCGCAAGGGATCGCCGCAATCGCTGGTCTGCACCAAGACCCAGGCCAGCTACGAGCGACGGCTTGCTCAGTTCCACGTCGATGTGCAACTCCTCAAAGAGTTGGAAGACCTGGCCGGCTCGGAAGCCACCCGCATCGATGCTCCTTCCGGCCGGCGTCGAGCCAAGACCCAGAAAGTCGCGCCCAAAGCCGCGCTCGCAAAGAAACGGATGAAGAAGTCGACATGATTGCAACGCATCCCCGCGGACCCGATAACCTGGGATCAGAGCCGCTGGCATGAAAGCATCCGTACCCGAAACTGTGCCGGGGCAACGAGGGGAGTGAAGCCCCATGCGAGGCGCCTGGAAAACCGTTCGCGTCTTCATTTCCTCCACCTTCCGCGACATGCATGCGGAGCGGGATCATTTGGTGAAGGTGGTGTTTCCGCGTTTGCGGCAGTGGTGCGAAGAGCGGCGGTTGCATTTGGTTGATATCGACCTTCGCTGGGGTGTTACGAAGGAACAAGCTAACAACGGGGCGTCCCTGGAAATCTGCCTGCAAGAGATCGACGGCAGCCGGCCGTTCTTCATCGGCATCCTCGGCGAGCGGTACGGTTGGGTCTCCACGCGGAACTACGCCGATCGCATCACCAGCAAGTACGGCTGAATACGCCATCACACCGGCAAGAGCATCACCGAGTTGGAGATTCTCTACGGCGTGCTCAATGACCCCGAGATGCACGACCATGCCTTTTTCAGGTTTCGCGATCCCGCGTTCATCGACGACGTGCCGCCCCTCAAGCGAATCGACATGCAAGCCGAGGATGCCGCCAGCGCGGAGAAACTCGTCCGGCTGAAGCAGGCGATTCGCGACGCGCGGCTGCCAGTGGTTTCCTATGCCTGCAACTTTGGTGGATTGAAGACGAATGGCGACGTCCAACTGACGGGGCTGGACGAGTTTGGCCGGCAGATTGCCGAATGGCTTGGGCCGGCGATCAAAGCCAAACTGGAACTGCAAGAGCAACCGGCCGCGACAGCGGAGACCGACCCGCTTGCGGAGGAGGCGGACTACCACGAGCGCTTCATGGAGTCGCGCCTGCGCGTCTACGTCGGCCGCGAGCAGATCAACGATGCCCTCACGGCCTTCGTCGAGAGGGAAGAGGCGGTATGAAAAGACTCATTTACCATTGCAACCACTGTTTCGAAGTTTTTGATCCTCATGGATCGCGGCCAGAGTCATCTCAGTGGTGTGATCATTCCGATGCTGAGCGGATTGAAGCATCAAGGGCACTGGGCCTCATTGGGTTTCCTGCAACAGGGAAGTCTGTCTTTCTGGCAACACTTCACGATCAGTTGATGCATGCTTGCCCCGAGTGGCATGTTCGGGTAAGCGACTTCGCATTTCAGCAGCTTACGGACTGCTACAAGGAACTTAGAAGCGGCCTACGTTTGTCTGCAACCCAGCCTGGCCGCCCCGGGTACTTCCGTGCAACCGTCTCGTGGCAAAAGCACACCGTTGAGCTACTTTTGCGGGATGCTGCCGGGGAAGAGTACTACCGCTTGGCGAATGCCGATGAAGGCTGGACTTGTCCAGGACCTGGATGGCTGTTGCGGCAATGTCCCGCACTCCTCGTCGCAACACTGTGCGGAGATGACTATCATCCAGATACCGACCAGATGTTGGGGCAATTCTTTCGCAAGCTCCTTAAGCAGGGGAACAGACTTCGCCGTGTCGTAGTCTTGCGAGTCGGTGTCGACTTACTTGGGGATTCTGCGTTGGAAGCTGACCGAGTCGCACTGGATGACTTCGAGAGGTTCTTTCGCATATTCCCCGGTGTGCTGAAAAATGCCAACATTGATGTCCAGGCAGTTCCGGTAAGCAACTTCGGCTTTGGCAACAGTGAATTGAAAAGCGCGCCACAACCGCATAACGTCCTTGAGCCGATTCGCCGCGTGTTCCCCGAGTACTTGCCAGGTGGCGCCGATTCCTCTGGAAACCGCCGGAGAAGTCACAACGAGTTGAGACTTACGATGAGGAGCAGGGAGCACCGATAACTTCCGCCAAGAAGCAATCCGATTCTAACGGCATTGGTACAGCGTTCATCAGCTACCGCAGATCTGGTGGCTCTGACACGGCTCGATTAATTCGCAACGAGCTGCAGCGGCGCGGATGGCGAGTCTTTCTGGATGTTGAGGATTTGGGGGGAAGCCAGTTCGAGGATCGGTTGCTACTGGAGATTCAACAAGCCTCCAACTTCATCCTAATTCTATCACCAGGCGCATTGGACCGCTGCCGCATGAGCGAGGATTGGCTAGTACGGGAGATCGCACACGCCCTCCGCACTGGTAGGCGAATTGTGCCTGTGTTGAAGGAGTCTTTCCAATTCCCGTCGCCTGCGGAGTTGCCCAACGAAATTGCCGACTTGCCGACACACAACGCCGTAGAGTACTCACACACATATTTCGCGGCGTCGATAGACCGACTCGTTTCGTTCCTCATGCGAGATGATGGGGAGAGTGGCAACAAGCCTCCTCTGCGGTAATTCATCAAGTGCCTAGAGGACGACGACGACGCGCGCCTGCCCCACCTCATCCGCGAGGAAATTTAAGCCCGCCAGTGGCCCGCTTTTCCCCGCGCCAGATAGGACGGGAATGGGGGAGGGCGGAAATGGGGATAAGTCCGATTGTTGACGTGCGGGCCGGGGCTGGACCAGCGCGGGGCTACGTCTACATCGTCGCGCTCGAAGGCTGGCCAGATCAGCCTCTCGACCACCGTCTTCCTCTCCCAGACCCCCGACGACGATGAGCCATTTGTCGAACGGTTGTATCATGCGTTCCAGGCTCGCGGGTTTGACGTTTGGTGGGATCGGGTTTCCATGCCGTCGCGGCGGCTGACGTTTCACCAGGAGATCCGGGAAGCGATCGCCGCGCGCGAGCGGCTGGTGCTGGTGGTCGTTCACAGGGCCGTCACGTCGGCTTACGTGCTACGACGGGGTCGGGAGACCCGCGCCGAGCGCAGTCTGCCCTCCAGGACGACCAAGGTCGTCGCGCCGATCCGCTCG
>JBGTKH010000660.1:0-9180 GCA_041744735.1 Pirellulaceae bacterium
CTCAATTCAAAATGACACCCGACCCCGTTTGCGCGCGACGGCTGATCGCAGTGACGCGAGCCTGCTGCTTACTCGCATCGATCTTACTGGCTTCGCAGATTTCGGCCGGCGCTGAACCGCGCGGAACGAACGAAGTTCGCACTTGGCCGCTGTCGGCTGGAACACCGTCAGAACCGAGCCGCGCCTTTCCGAAAGCGGACCTGATTGGACTGAACTACTTCAACGCTGCGTGGAAGTCCGTGTTGCAGGAGGTGGCCGCCGCGGCTGGGGCGCAGCTTGTCGCGCCCGATCTTCCCGCGGGGCGGTATTCGCGCCGAGATCGAAACAACTATTCATTGGATGATGCGGTTCGAATACTGAACGCAGAATTGGAGCCACAAGGCTATCGGATTCTGGTCAAAGCGCCGTATCTGATCGTGGTGGACGTGCCGTCGACGCGGATGCGTTATCCGCCCGCGGTTTTGCCGAGCCGCGAGTCGCCCAACCACGCGACTGCGAACGACGACGCGCGGGCCGTGGCGAACCACGATGGTCCGAAACGACTGCCCCCGGTGGAACCGGAAAACGGCGCCGGCAATTATCCCGTGCAACTGGCATCATTCGATTCGCCGGCCGAGAATCCCGCGGCGCTCAAGAACGATTTGCGGCAAAACGGCAACTCGCGATTCCGCATCGCGGTTCACAATCAAGACGCGGCAGTTGTTGCCAATCGGATGTATCAGGCGTGCAAGCCCAACGCCGCGCCGATCCCAAACGGTTCGCAGGAACTTCCGGGCTTTCACTTTGGCGGCGCGGCACAGGCCGCTTCGTTTACCGTTGCGGTCGATGAGCGAAAAAACGAACTGGTTATCGAATCGCCGCCGGCGCTAACGACAAGCGTTACATCGTTGGTACGCAAGTTTGACGCGGTCGCTGCGCAGCCGAACGACGTGCTGCGTGTCGTTTCGACGTCAAACAAAGCGGGCAACATAGCCCAGCGACTGCGAGCGCCATTGGCACGTCTGGCCGCCGCGCAAGTCGATCAAGACGCACCCCGAAAGCTGCCAAGATCAGCAACAGGCAACGCTCACGATGCGGCACAGCCGGCTCAACTTGCACAACTGCAGAATGTCGAGGATCAACCCGTTGAATCGCCGCCGAGCAACTTGCCCGCGCTGATTGACGGATTGAAAGGAGACGTTTCGGTCGAAGTGCTTGAGGACCTCGGCGTGTTGGTCATCAGCGGAAACAAAGAGGACGTCGCGGCGGTGGTGGCGATCGTTCGTGAAATGGAAAAGTTGGGTGTTGGTGCCGCGCCGGAAGTTCACGTTCTTCTGCTGCGACATGTCAATTCCGAAGCGATGGCCGAATTGCTGGGCGGCGTTTACCAGCGACTGGAAGTATTCGCCGGGCCGGCCCGAGCGGGTCAAACGGTGTCGTTGTTGCCTGTCGTAAAACCGAACGCCGTGGTGATCGTGGCGTCGCAGGCCGACATGCCGTCGATTCTCCGACTGGCCGACGAACTGGATCAGCCGGTGGCTCCCACTGCTCAGTTTCGCGTGTTCCCGCTGAAGGCGGCCGCTGCCTCGCAAGTGCTCGCAATGATGGAGAAGTTCTACGAACCGCGGGGCGGACTGGCGGCGCGGATCAAGACTGTAATCGATGACCGCACGAACTCGATCATCGTGCAAGGCAGCCCGCGCGATCTGGCCGAGGTCGCCGCCCTGATTCAAAAGATCGACCTCGACGAATCGAACGCCGTGAACCAGATGCGGCTCTTCCCGCTGCAAAATGCGGTGGCCGAGGAGCTGTCGCTGGTCATCAATACGGCGATTCAGAGCGTGCTCTTTCCTGACGCAGGCGGGACATCCGGCGGACTTGGTGGGCCCGGCGGCGCGGCATCCGCCGGCGCTGCGTCGCAGCCGTCTGATTCGGCTCGGTCGCGGCAATTCCAAGTCGCGAAGTCGGTGGTGTTGCAGTTTCTGACGACCGACAACGGCGCAATGCGAACCGTGCGTTCCGGAATTCTCGAAGACATTCGTGTCTCGTTCGATGCCCGCACGAACAGCCTGGTCGTCACCGCGCCGCGACAAAGCATGCAGATGATGGCCGAACTGATCCGGCAACTCGACCTGCCAACGTCATTGGTCGCCGACATCAAAGTTTTTTCGCTGGCCAACTCCGATGCGTCGGCGATGGTGCGCTTGCTGGAGAATCTGTACTCCACGCAGGTGCAAGCGCGGGAACAGCAAGCCTTGGTAGCCGGAGCGGCCGACGCCAGCAGCAATCTGATCCCGCTGCGATTGTCGGTCGACGTGCGCACCAACAGCATCATCGCCAAAGGTGCGCCGGAAACGCTGCGTGTGGTCGAGGCCATTCTGCTGCGCTTGGATGAAAGCGATTTGCGGCAGCGGCAGAACGTTGTGTATCGGCTGAAGAACAGTCCGGCGGTGGACGTCGCCAACGCCATCAATCAGTTCCTCACGTCGCAGCGGAATCTGGCGCAGCTTGATCCGAATCTGGTCAGCACCGTCGAGCTGCTGGAACGCGAAGTGATCGTGGTCCCCGAACCGGTCAGCAACAGTCTGCTGATCAGTTCGACGCCGCGGTATTTCGATGAGATTCAAGCTCTCACGAGAAAACTGGACGAGGCGCCGGCGCAAGTGGTGATTCAGGCGCTACTGGTCGAAGTGGAACTAAGCAAGAACGACGAGTTCGGCGTCGAACTGGGCGTACAGGACTCGGTGTTATTCGATCGCAGCGTGATCAACAATCTGGTCACGCTGACCGAAACCTTGACCGCGCCCAACGGTGTGCAGACGACCACTCAGCGGCTGGTGTCGCAAGAGTCGCAGCCCGGTTTCCTGTTCAACAATCAGCCGCTGGGCAACAACACGGCGATCCGACCTTCGACGATCGGCAACCAGGGGCTGAGTACCTTTGGCGTGGGCCGCGTGAACGGCGACTTGGGATACGGCGGCTTTGTTCTGTCGGCCAGCTCCGAATCGCTGAGCGTGCTGATCCGAGCTTTGGCCGCGCGGCGCAATGTGAACATCCTCAGCCGCCCGCAAATTCGCACGCTCGACAATCAGCTTGCTCAAATTCAAGTTGGGCAGCAGGTGCCGATTGTCGACGGTGTGGTGATCACCGGCACCGGGTCGGCCAACCCACAGATTCGTCAGGATCAGTCCGGCATCATCTTGACGGTGACGCCCCGTATCAGCCCGGAAGGGGTCATCGTGATGGAAGTGATCGCGGAGAAGAGCCAATTCACGGGCGCTGGCGTGCCGATTTTTACGGACGCAAACACTGGGAACGTGATCGAGTCGCCCGTCAAAGACATCACCACGGCCCGCACCACGGTGAGCGTGCCCAATATGCAAACGATTGTGCTGGGCGGGATGATCACCAACGCCGCGAGCAAGGAGGAACGCAAGGTGCCGTGGCTGGGTGACTTGCCGCTTCTGAAGCACCTGTTTCGTTTCGACTCGTCCGTCAATCGCCGCACTGAACTGTTGATTTTTCTGACGCCGCGGATCATTCGCAACGATCTGGATTCCGAGTTGATCAAGCAGGTCGAGACCGGGCGGATTCATTTCATGCAACACGAAGCCGAAGAGATTCACGGCCCGCTGTTCGCCGTACCCGAAGAGCAGCCCGAACTAATTCTGCCCGCGGCGCCGAATGTCGAAGAGTGAGTGATGATCAAGGAAGTACGTGAACTGAGAATGGCGCGAGTGTGAGTGTACTTGAAGAAGGACGCGAAAGGTGTGACATCCCGCTGCGATATGTAGTACTCAGTACTCAGTACTTAGGATCCGCGAAAAAATAACTTGTCGAATTAGTGGAACGGCGCAAGCCCCCCGGTGCCGCAAACCGGAGGGCTTGCGCCCTGCCGCTACTTTTCCAATTCAGCAAGTTATTTGTTCGCGGTAGCCCGCGCGACTATTCCGAATCCAAAAGGCGGAAACCAGGAGAACACCAGCCATGCACATCAGCCGATGTTGGCTCACGCAAATCACAACTACGTGCGTGTTGCTTTCAACGTTCAGCGGCTGCGCGGTCAGTGGCCTCTGGAAACCCAAGAAGGACGAATTCCGCAAGGCCGACGCACGGAATCCGGCCGTACAGATTGTTTGTCTGTGGCAGCCGGCGGAAGGTCAGGGGTTAGACAACCTGCCCACGCGCGGTTTTGCGGGGCAGATGTTTTTCCTCACGCAAGATTCGCCCACGCCCGTGGAAGTCGACGGCGAGGTGCGGGTGTACTTGTTCGACGACCAGGGTACACTGGAAGAACAAGCCACGCCGCTGCACCAATTCGATTTTGTCGACGGCGCGTGGCGTGGCTATTTGAAGAAGACCGCTTGGGGGCCGACGTATCAAGTTTTCATTCCCTACGTTCGCAAAGGAACGCACGAAACAAAGTGTGCCTTGCGAGTCCGTTTGACGCCCAAGTCGGGGCCGACCGTTGTATCGGAAACAGCATCGATCACGCTGCTGGGAACTGTGCCTTCGCCCGCGACTGCGGTGGGCGCACATTCACAGCCATCCATGGCAACATCGACGGGAGCCCCCGAAGGACAGCCAGGGTTTCCGCCGATCCAGCATGATGGGATGAAGCCACGTGACATAGGTCGCAAGGTGGATTTGCTGGATCCGCAATTCATAACGCCGCGAAAATTCGAGAGCTTTACCGTTCCCCAATGAATCGATTGCATTTCAAAAGCGTAGCTGCACTCACCAGAGTGCGGATGTGTGCCGGAAAATCCCGCGTTCTGGCGAACGCAGCTACCATTGATGTCATCCGCCGTGTCGCGATCATGTGCGGCGTGATGTTCTGCACTGCGACCGCTATCACGGAAGATGCCTGCGCTCAAAGCCTATTCGGCAGCCGCGGCCCACTGAGCCAAGGCCGCAGCGGGACACTGTCTTCCGCGCCCTCTGGTTCGCCGACGCTACCCAGCGCCGGATCGTTATCACCTGCCGGCGCTTTGACGCCAACGGCACCTGGCGGCTTCATCGGCCGAGGCAACGCAGGCAACCGTTTTATCGGCGCTCAACAAGTTGGACAACAGTCTGGACAACAGTCTGCGCCGGCCCCGTCGACTGTCCAATCACTTGCAGAGCCGCCTAACGGTGGTCAACTTGCGGGCACTGAACGGTCGGGCGCATTGAGCGAAGGAATCGGAGCCGGCGGACTGTCGCGCCTGCCCGTTCGTGCCAGGGAACGAATCGCATTTTCCTTTGCGGCACCCGGAACGGCGTCGATTGACGCGGCGCTCGCTTCGCAGTTTTCCAAACTCGCCGTCCGCTATCCCGTCTTTGCCGAACTTACAACGGAAGCTACCGCCGACGGGAAAGTCATCCTCCGCGGCGAAGTTCCCACCGAAGCAGAAAGGCGGCTCGCGGAAATACTCGTCCGTCTTCAGCCCGGCGTTCGCGACGTGGTGAACGAGTTGCTGGTAACGCCTCGCGCGGAACGCCAAGCTCCTAGTCCAGCAGAAATTTCGCCACTTTCCCGTCAAAACTGAAAATCGCAGCCCTGGCCCCGTGCGTCCAAGCAACCCATATCACGGCTTGCTCGCGACCCGATGCTATCGCTGAAGCTATCCTGTACGCCGCCGATACAGCAGCAGAACGTTTTCGCGTTCCGCTTTGGCGCTCTCGCTGGAGAGCGACGGGCGCGGATGCCGATTTCTAACAGACAGCCGATTGAATTCGCGCAAGGCGGCGCACAGTTGGGTCGAGATCGCAAAGAACACAGGCTGCACGGCCTGCAACGTTACCGAAGATCAGGAAGCCTACAAAATGTACGAATCCACATTTGATTTCGCCGAGCGACCGTTTGCCGCCGCACCGCTCACGGGCCGCTATTATCCGGCCGGTGCGATCGAGCACGCCCGGCAAACGCTGGCCCGCAGCATCGAGCGGGCCGAGGGGCCGGGCCTGTTGATCGGGCCGGCCGGCACCGGCAAGACGCTCGTGTGCCACGTGTTGGCCGAACAATTCCGCGATCATTTTCACGTGGCGATGCTGGCCAATGCCCGGCTCTGCACGCGGCGGGCGCTGCTGCAAAACATTTTGTTCGAGCTGCGGTTGCCCTATCGCGACATGGAAGAGGGCGAACTGAGGCTGACGCTGATCGATCATCTGGAGCCCAGCCAGGCGTGTCCGCACGGAATGCTGCTATTGGTCGACGAAGCCCACACGCTGCCGCTGCGGCTGTTGGAAGAGATTCGCATGATTACGAACCTGGTGCGAGACGGTCAGCCACGAGTCCGCTTGGTGCTGGCCGGCAGCCCGCTGTTGGAAGAACGCTTCGCCAACCCGAAGTTGGAATCGTTCAGCCAGCGGATCAAGTCTCGCTGCTATCTGCAGTCAATGAATCGCGACGAGACGCGCGAGTACGTTCGCTCCCAGATTCAGTCCGTCGGCGGCAACCCCGGCCGCGTGTTTGCCGACGCTGCGTATCGAGCCATATTCCAGGCCACTGACGGCATTCCGAGGTTGATCAACCAAGTCTGCGACCATGCGTTGGTCTTGGCCTCAGATGTACGCCTCAAGCAAATCGACGCGGCAGCGATCGAAGAAGCGTGGGCCGATCTGCAGCAACTGCCGACGCCGTGGCAAGAGCCAGCCAAACCGAGCGCCGCCGGCAGCGTGATCGAATTCGGTGAACTTAGCGACGACGGTTTGCAGGCAGCGCTGCGGTCCGATACCCAGACCGTCGCTGAATCCGACCGCCTGCCGCGCGTGATCGCACCGGACGACGACTTCGATTCCATCGAGGAATCCGTTGCGGACACGGGCAACGACTTGCCGCTGGCCGACGACCGTTTTGCAGCCGCCAGCCTGATCAGGCCTCACGTCGAGTTGGTCCACCGTGGCCCGCACAATCCCTTCGACGAACCGTTCGCAGAGGAAGAGATCGTCATTGACCGTTACGCGACACTGGACGCCGGCGAGTTTCGTGACCGGCCGAAGGTCTCCAGCGCCGAAGGACGAGAAATCGCCGCCGCTCTGCGCACGATCGGATCACCGCCAGCGGCGCCGAGCACCACGATTCCACTGTCGATTGCCGAAAGCACGCCCGAAACGAAGGAAATCGCGTCCGAGGAGCACGTCGCAATGGCCGAGACAATTGTCGAAGCGACAGCGCAAGAGTCGGCTGTTGACGTGCTGCATGACGACGACTGGGACGACCGCGATTTGATTTTCGTCGAGGAAGATTTCGCGCGCGTCGACGCGGCGGTCGGCACGACCGGCAAGGCACGCCGGCAAGAATATCGACAACTCTTCACTCGACTTCGCCGAGGATAGGATCGAACGATGAGCCGGATGCTGCGAGCCCTGCGACAATTGGACAAACCTGCTCCCGTCGAATCGCGCGGCGAGCGGCAAAGTTCGGCGCAGAGTAACGCTGCGATCACCGATTGGCACATTCCCTCGACTGCCGCCAAGGGTCAACCGTCAGCCGCCAATTGCAAGCCGACATTTGTACCTCAGGCACAGTCCGAGGCGGCGCCGGAACACACGCCGTCGGAATCTGAATTCCAACTGCAACTGCGACGCAATTTGGACGATCCGCGGCTCAGCCGGCAGTATCACCAGTTAACCGACAAGATCATCTCGCAATTGCCGGCGGACGTTCCGGCATCGTTCATGTTCGTGGCCGCCGAGTATGGCCGGCAGGCGGCCGAGGCGTTGGCTCACGTCGCCGTGCTGTTATCGCAGCGTGACATCGGCAAAGTGCTGCTGGTGGACGGTAATCTGGCCGAGAAATCGCTGACCGCGGCATTCGATCGCGGCCACTGCGAAGGCTTGGCCGAAATCCTAAATCGCCGCCCGCCCGCCCGCGAATTCCTCGTCCCCACGACCTTCGAGCGTCTGAACCTGTTGCCTTCCGGCCGTGAGGGCGTCACTCATTTCAGTTCCACCGACGACGCTCTGGCCGTGCTCGTGCGCGACGTGAAACATCACTACCAATTCGTGCTGGTAGACGCCGGCTGCTATGCTGAACCGCTGGCCGCATCGCTCGGCCGCATCTGCGACGCTGCGTACTTCGTCGTCCAACTAAACCAAACCGAGTCCACAGCCGCCGCATCCGCCGTCGCGCAACTACAAGCCAATGGCATACGCCTGCGCGGTTCGATTGTGACTAACGTGTCCACCGAACGCCGTACTCGCAAATGACGCTCGTTGCCAATAACGAATGACGAATGCCAAATCACGAAAGAAGCCCGAATGTCGAATGACGAAGGCAGGATGTCCCGAGTGTTTTGCCACTGCTCAGTTTTGGAGTCGGCAGGTTACGTGGCGTAAGCTTCCAGCTTGCGTTGTTTGTGTTGGCAAGCAGGATGCTTACCCCACTTTTCAGCTTTGACGTAGCACGAGTTTCATTTTCGGAGTTCGTCATTAGTCATTCTTTCGTCATTCGTCATTTGTAATTCGTCATTACCCCGTGGCCACATTTGCAAGAGAGCCTTGATGTCAACCATGCTCGTCACCGGCGGCGCCGGGTTCATTGGATCTCATATTGCCGAGGCGCTTGTGCGGCGGGGCGACACGGTGCGCGTGCTCGACAATCTGTGCATGGGACACCGGAGGAATCTGGCCGACGTTGCCGACCGCATCGATTTGATCGAAAGCGATCTGACGAACACAGTGGCCGTGGCTCGTGCGGTGAAAGGCGTCGACTGCATCTTTCATCAAGCTGCGCTGGCGTCGGTGCCGCTGAGTGTCGAGCGGCCGCTGGACACCAACGCGGCGTGTGTAACCGGCACGCTCACTTTGCTCGACCAGGCGCGGCGGGCCGGTGTGCGGCGCGTGGTGTACGCTGCATCGAGCAGCGTTTACGGCAACCAACCGCACGTATCGAATCGCGAAACTGATCTGCTTATGCCGCTATCGCCGTACGCCGCCGCGAAACTGGCCGCCGAGCATTATTGCCAGGCGTTTTATCACACGTATGGCTTGGAGACCGTGTGCCTGCGGTACTTCAACGTCTTCGGCCCGCGGCAAGATCCCAACAGCCCGTACTCGGCCGTCATCCCGCTATTCATCACGCGGATGCTGGCCGGCGAGCCGCCAATCGTGTTCGGCGACGGCATGCAGTCGCGTGATTTCACGTACGTCGAGAACGTCGTGCACGGCAATCTGCTGGCCGCCGAGGCCGACGGCGTCGCGGGCCGCACCTTCAAC
>JBGTKH010000661.1:0-7996 GCA_041744735.1 Pirellulaceae bacterium
CTTGTTCAGCAGCAGAAACGAGCGGGTGAAGGAGAGCCCGATGTCGTCTTCGTCCAAGTACGACTCCTTGGCCAGCCGCGTTTTCGTTTCGCGCACGCGATCGACCACCGCCTGCAATTGCTCGATGCCGTCGTCGCTGCCCAAATCGGCGACGAGCAGTACCAGATCGGCGCCGCGAATTAGTCCCTGCGTGACCGGATCGAAAACGTCGGCGGTGATCGGCGGCGTATCGACTAACTGCACCATCACGTCTTCCCAAGGCATCATGCCAGGAATCGGTTCGCGTGTGGTGAACGGGTAGGGTGCAACTTCGGGCGTAGCGCGGGTGAGCGACTTGAGCAATTGGCTCTTGCCGGCGTTGGGCCCGCCGATGATCACCGCGCGGCCAGCTCCCTGCCGCGGCAGACGAAAGCCGTGCCCCTTTTTGCCGCCCGCTTTGTGATGCTGCTCGGCGTCCTTTTTGGCCTTGCTGATTTTCTGTTTCAGCTCGGCCTGGAGTTTATCGGTGCCCTTATGCTTGGGCAGCTCGCGCAGCATCACCTGCAGGCACTGCAGCTCTTCTTCCGGCGTGCCGGCCCGGCGATATTCCTCTTCGGCCTTGTGGTACTGCGGCGTAAGGTTGGCAGGCATCGTGGCTGCGATGTCCGAATTGGCGATGCGGAGAGTGACGGGTTACGAACCCGTCCTACAGTTTATCGAAGCGGCCAAGGAGCGGCCAGTCGGAGGCCGCAGAGATGGAGCGAGTGGGTACCTGCGAGTGTCGGATGGGTTTCCTTCGTTTCTAACCCGTGCTGAAGGCATCGTCCGCTGCCAATTGAAAGAGGACGGATTGGCAATCCGTCCTACTTGGAGCGTGCTCGATAATCATCGTCGCATTACGGTGCGAATGATCGCCAGCCTGAGTCGTCCCACTTATTGGCGGACGATGCGGCGGAGGGCGCGCTGGTGGCGCTCGTCTGTCGCACAGATTGCGACGTGGGCCACGAGATAGGCGTCGCGGCCCACGCTCGTTCCACTGTCAGCGCTGCCGTTTGATCGCGCGGATTCAAGAGTCTCGGAGCCGCGTTGGGGCGAAGCTGCGAACGCTCGGCGTCGGGATCAGGGACCGGTTGCAGGTTGGAACCGCTGGCCGGCTTCTGCTGGGTACCCGACGAAGAATTCGAGTAGGTACTGCCGCTGTTGCCGTTAGCCGGTGGATACAGTCGCGTGCCCGAGCCTTGGAAACCCGGTTGCAAAGCGCCGGGATTCAAGCTGGGTGCTTGATCGGCGGGCGTGGGCGACAGCGGCATTGTGGTCGAAGGCTGTCCGAACGGCACGGTCGTTGACGGCGCGCCAAAGGGAACGCTCGTTGCACCCGGCGTGGGCGAATAATAAGGAGTGGCCGTGGGTGCCGCGGTCGTCGCCGGTGCACAGCCGATGGTACTCGTCTGGGCCACCGCCGCCGGTGCCACTGCGCCAAAGGTGGGCAAGAACGTCGTGTAGGGAACGCGGGCGACTTGCCAATTGTAGTAAGTGCACGGTCGCATCACTGTGACTGTTGCGCCCGTCACCGGATCGACGCTGAATTCAGGCCGATACGTCGTCACGGGAACTCGCATCAGCCGCGATCGGTAATACGTCTGCGGCACGTAGTTCACAACCACCTGTTGCTGAATCGGCTGACAAGCGGACTCACCATAGTACGCCGTTGTGCCCACCGGCTGTGCAAAGTTGACGGTGGTTTGCGGCTGATAGTAGGCAACTGAACCCGCAGGCTGATAATACGCCACGTTCCCCGCCGGTTGATAATACGCCTCGTTCCCCGCCGGTTGATAATACGCCACGTTCCCCGCCGGTTGATAATACGCGACGTTCCCACCGGGCTGATAGTAGCTGATTGTGCCGACCGGATAATACGCGGTGCGGCGACGGCCGAAGAGCCAAGTGAACAGTCCGGCTTGAGCGTTGGTCGCAAAGGCAAGCTCGGCCACCACCATACAAGCCACGATCAGCGTGCGTCTCGAAGTCAGCATCGTCTTGCTCCGTTCATTAGAGTCTATACGCTGAATGGTAGGCCACAAACTTTAGTCCGGAAAGCCAAACGGCTGAAGATTTCTCGATTTCAAGCAGCCATGATGATGGTGCTATCAACGGCGTAAGCTTGGAAAGCAGCTAGAAGTTTGGCGCGTAGCTAGGAGAGCTAGCTTGGGGAGAGTTTTTCGCGCGATGTCACGTTGTCGACATTCATTTTCCTGCTGGCGCGTGACCCCGTTTTCTTGGAACGACCGCTACCGTCGGCGCTGTTCATACACGTCATATAAAGCGAACATGACTTCGCGCACGTTGCCGTGTTGCTCGTCGAAGGACTGAGCGACATCGGCATCGCTGACGATCGTTGAATCGCCTCGCAGCAAACGCGAGACGACTTGTTGCGTGACTTCGAGAGTTGCCTTTGTGCGGCACAAGTCGGTTAGACCGACCGGTTGATGGGCCGTCACAAGCAGGCCGCAATGCCGACGCCGGCAAGTGCGTTTCAAATGCCAGCGGCTCCACCAGCTTAGTTGCTCGTAGCCGTCAACGATCACTTGCGTGTGTGCATCCCACGCGCACATTTCGACGCGAGACACGGGCAAGCGTCGCTGGCCTTCGTGCAAAGTGAAGTGAACAACGGAGCGTCCCTCTTTCTGCAAATGTGGGATGAGCGTACAGAGCAATGTCGACTTGCCGCTGCCGTGCGGCCCGATGATTTGGCCCCACCATGACAGTTGACGCATGCGATCGATCAACTGGCTTGTATCGCCACCAGAGGGAAACAGATATTCAATGGCACCGGGCCGCGTACAACGAGTCGCGAATGGGTTCGTGGCGAAGCGAGATGTAGCGTTGGATTGGGACACGAAAGTCACATCGCAGAGGGCTCGGAATCTGCCGATACGTCGGACTCGGCGGCTGGCGGCTCCGGCGCAACGACGGGCGCCGGCACCGCGCCAAGTTGAAACGTTTGCTCGTAAAATACCTCCTTGCCACGGCGCAGGAACAATCGCACTCGCACGCACCAACGGATCTTTACAATCGCGCCGTCGTAGCTGAGCGGGCTGTTTGGCAACGGCGTGCGAAAGCGGCGCAGCGGACGCAGGTCGCCGTTCTCGGCATCGTTGGGCACTCGCCGCTCGAAGTAGTGCACGGCCAAATCCTCATCCCCTTTGCCTTCCGTGTACCACAACACGGATGCTTCGATCGCCTGAATCTCTTCGGCCGGAACCGCGTCGATTTGGAATTCGCACTCCAATTCGTCGCCCGGCTGAAAAATCCGCCGAGGATCGCGCAGAGTCAGGCTGATCAGAGGTTCTATCATGGCCTTCCGTTGCTGCACGCGGCCGGATACACGACGACGGGAAAGCTACGCTCGTAAGTAGGCCAACCGTCGGCCTCGCCCTTGACCACTAACTTCCACTGCACGCGATTATAATGCGACTGGAAGGAGTGCATCACGTTTTCGGGCATTCGCAGATCGCATTCATGCTCGAACGGAATACCGGGATTGATTTCAAAATCCTCGCGGCAGAAGACCCGTGACTCGTGCACGCGGCGGACTTCCGTGCGCAGGTCGGTGCCCTGATGGTAAGTGGCTTCCTCTTCGCAGACCAGCAGCAACTCCAATCGCTTCACCGACAACCGCCCCGCTTGCGACACAAAGATGCTGTAGCGATCGCCCGGCCGCAGCGGATGATCGGACACCTCAACACTGGTCGGCCCGATGCCTGCATGAACGGCGACCTGCTTCACGAAGTAGTAAATCGCCCACGCCCCGACGGTCACGAAGGGCACGACGAAGATCGTCAGAAACCATTCGGGATTGCCCAGCACGTGGCTTTCGATCGCCACCACGAGCAATACCGACGAGATGGCATTCCAGACCAAGCTAAAGACCGCCGCCGCGATCAACTTCCACAACGGCGACTGAGCGATCGGCAGCCGGTAGGCCAGCGTGATCCCCGGGCTGTCGGTTTGGTTCGTGTCGCGCGGCACGTTGGGATAATCTTTAGGCGAGAATGACGTCGCGCTGAGCAATTCGATGTTGCCGGCACGCTTCACGAGCGCCGACCGCCGTTCGGCCGACGCCCCGACGTGCAGCACGGTGTAAATCACGCCGCCGCCGCCGATCAACAGAAATGAACCCAAGACCAGAATCAACAGCCACAGCGCCCAGCCGGAAAACCGCAGCTCGTCGGGCGCCTCGCGCACAAACTGCGATGTGATGACAGCGGCCAGCGAAATCGCCCCCAGTACAAACAGCGCAGCAAAGAACAACGCCTCACCGACGCTGCCCAGCAGCTTTGAACCGGTGCGGCGAACGCCGCGCTTCTTTTCCCACAACCGAAACAGCCGTGCCACCGCGAGCGGCTCCGTCACACTGAAGTGTTGCTTGGTTGACGCCCGTCGAGTATTGTACTCCAATCACTCGTGGCGTATCTCTGTTTTTTACCGTTTCTCCGGCACTCTGGCGACGGGGAAACTTTCAGAAAGGCGGACGCGATGTGCGGCTACTGCGGTGTTTTTGGCGGGTATCGCGCGTGGTTGCTGTTGGGTGCGATTTTCCTTTTCACGCTGCCGATGACACCGCGGTTGTCGCGAGCTGGTGATTGGCCGCAGATCCTGGGTCCGGCGCGCGACGGCCGGGCAACGGGCGAGTCGCTCTTGACGCAATGGCCATCCGGTGGGCCTCCGCAAGTCTGGACTTACAAAGTAGGCAGCGGCTTCGCGGGTCCCGCAGTCGCTGGAAGCCGCGTCGTCGTATTTCATCGCGTTGGGGAGAACGAAAGGGTCGAGGCGCTCGATGCAGAGACCGGCCGTTCGCTCTGGCAGACTGACTTTCCAGCCTTGTATCGCGGCGGCATCAATCCCGACACTGGCCCACGGTGCGTGCCCGTGATTTACCAGGACAACGTGTATGTCTTCGGAGCCGCCGGTGATTTACATAGCGTCGCGCTGGTCACCGGCGCCAAGCGCTGGTCGCGCAATACGTACGCCGATTTCAACGGGGACGAAGGTTACTTCGGCACCGGCAGCACGCCGATTGTGGCGGACGACAAACTACTGGTGAACGTCGGCGGGCGCGGCGGGGCCGGACTGGTCGCCTTTGCACTCGATACCGGGAAAACCGTTTGGCAGGGGACCGACGAACGAGCCAGTTACTCGTCGCCCACGACGACATCGATCAACGGCCAGCAACACGTGATTTTCGTCACGCGATTGAATACCGTCGCCGTCGATCCGAGCAACGGCAAAGTACGGTTTCAATTTCCCTTCGGCCGCACCGGCCCGACGGTGAACGCCGCCACGCCGCTGGTGTTTGACGGTCACCTCTTTGTAACCGCCAGCTACGGCATCGGCGCGGAATTGGCTCGCATCAGCGGCGGCCAGCCCGTGACCATGTGGTCCAGCGACGACGTGCTGTCCAGCCAATACACGACCAGCGTTTACGACGGCGGCTACCTCTATGGCATCGACGGCCGCGAAGATATCGGCACCGCTCGCTTGCGATGCGTGGAAGCCAAAACCGGCAAAGTGAAATGGACCGAAGAAGATTTCGGAGTGGCTCACATGATACTTGCTGACGGCAAGCTGCTGATTCTAAAGATCGACGGCCAATTGGTTCTGGCCGAAGCATCGTCCGCGCAGTACGTCGAGCTGGCCAGTGCTCGAGTGTCCAGCCAACTGACACGCTCACTGCCAGCGTTATCGGACGGTCGCCTGTACGTTCGCAATAACCCAACCAACAGCACTGGCGAACTCAAATGCCTCGTTGTTGGAAAGCGATGACGACAGATTCCGCCTCCACAACGTCCTGAATGATACCTGCCATCGTGAATGCATTGACCGGCATTTTTAGACGGTTATTTCAACTTCGCGCAAGTCCGCATCACGGAGTTTGTCGGCAACGACGGAAAGGTATTCGCGAATCGCGTCATTCGCCCTGCAACGTCAGCACCAGCTTTCGTGCCCCGCCGCGGTTGCGATGTTCGCAGAGGTAGATTCCCTGCCACGTTCCCAGCATCAGCCGGCCATCTTGAATCGGTATGGAGACGGAACTGCCCATCAGCGACGACTTGACGTGGGCTGGCATGTCATCGGGGCCTTCGATCGTGTGGACATAGGGAAAATCTTCCGGCGCGATGGCGTTGAGCGCCGATTCCATGTCCCGCGGAACATCGGGGTCCGCGTTCTCGTTGATAGTTAACGACGCGGACGTGTGTTGGATAAACACGTGCAGCACGCCAACGCGGATTCGTTTCAATTCGGGCAGAGCGTCCACCACGTCGGACGTGATCAAGTGAAACCCTCGCGGAAAGGGCGAAAGTTGCAGATTGTGCTGGTACCAAGCCATGTCTTTGATCCTCCATCAGTCAATGCGGGATATGCGGTTCGGCCCCCTTCGATCCACATTACGGGCGTAGATTCTCGCTTAACTGCCATTCCGAAAACTCAATCATGGAAGAAACGCTTTCCGTAAGTCTTTCCTTATGTCGCGGTTAGCCACAAGTACGACGATTGTGGAGTCACCCCCTTACGAATCAGGAATTTCCCTTAAAATTTCTACCAGACCATTGACAATTGAGGAGAAATGAGAATAATTCTAAAGACTGGTTTTTGGAGGCGTCCACCGTTACCTATCGCCGGATTAAGCAGTACGCTCCCACCGAATCCGAGAAACAACGACGCTTCTGATTTGATAACGCTTTTTGCTCAACCGAATTTCGGCAAGGCCTTTCTATCGGCGTGCATCCCAACTTAAACGAACGTTTCGTTTTAGCAGGCTGGCAGACTAGCTCCCAGGGCTCGGCCGGAAACTTGACCGCTGGAGGTAAGATATACCGATGGAGAAAATTCGCAACGTCTTCGATGCCATTCTCAAGTACGGCCATGACGAGGATTTCAATCCCGTCGCTGACAATGGCTTCTCGGCCACCGACGCACCCGCTGGTTCCGAGGAGAAAATTGAAATCCTCCGCCGACGCGTCGAATCGGGCCAGCCCCTGTGGCACGACTCGGACCGGATTGATTACAGCGGCCTGACCGGCGCTGTTCGGCCGCGTGAATAAGCGACGGATGGCGATAGCCGCATCCAAAATTGAAAGCTCGACTTACAGGGCGCCCGATTGGGCGCCCTTTTTCGTGGAACGGAAGCCAAAAACAAAACCCGGCTCTCTCAAGTAGCCGGGTTTTTGAATTGGGAAAGTGAGCATTGCTGCTCACTTTTGTCCGTAGACCTCCACGAACATCTTCTGATCTGCCGCAGTACGTTCCGCCAGTTCGAGGGCACTTGCGGCTGCATTCTGTGCGTCCTGCACCGCTTTCGACTTCTCCGCCAGCGTGGCTTCGGCCTGTTTCTGTATGGCCAGCAGTTGATCATACTCTGCCTGCGCGGCGGCCAGCTTATCGGCGGCGGCTTTAGCGACGGCGGCCTTGGTGGCCACGTCGTTGGCGACCGCCTGTCGTTCACTTTCCATCGCGGCGATCTTTGCCTGAGTTGCGGCGGCTTGTTGCTGCGCCTGTTGAGCCGCGGCGGTTAGCTTTGTGGAAGCTTCTTCAAAGGCCTGCTTCTCAGCCGCGGCTTGGTCGGCAGTCGTTTTGGCCGCGGCGGCTTGTTGAGCGGCTGCATCAGCGGCGGCTTTTTTCTCCGCAACTTGCTTCTCCAACTCGGTTTGTTCGGCTGCCAGCTTATCGGCCGCAGCCTTCACAGGCACGACCTTGTCGGCGGCGACCTTGGCCGCGCCGGTCGTTGCTTCGAGTTGCTTATCGGCTTCGGCCTTGGCGGCTTGAGCTTGATCCAGCGCGGTCTTCGCGGCCGCAGCGGTTTCCGCTGCCTTCTGAGCCGCGTCAGCCTTTTGTGTGGCGACGCCGGTTGCTGCAACTCGCTCTGCTTCAGCCTTCACTGCTGCGTCCTGTGACGCGGCGGCCTTGGCAGTCGCAGTGTTGATGGCCGCGACTTTCTCCGCGAGCGACTTCTCGGCCG
>JBGTKH010000662.1:0-4222 GCA_041744735.1 Pirellulaceae bacterium
GGCGAGCAGGTCGAGCATCATCTGGATACGTTCCTGGCCCGCGACTTCGGCGTCGAAACTTACGCCAGCTTCGCCGGCTCGCGGCTGACGACGACTTTCGAACCGCGACAGTTCCGCGGCATGGATGCGGAACCCGCCGAAGCCTATGCCAAGGACGAAGCCGTGCGGATGTGCGAAACCGAAATCCTCGGTGCCATCGAAGAAAATCTGCCGGACGAAGAGGAGGAACGGGAGAGCTGGAATTGGGAAGCGCTGGCCAAGTTCGCCAACGCCAAATGGAATCTCAATCTGCGGGATCGCGACTTGAAGAAGTTCGGCCGCGAAGGTGTTGCCGAAATGCTGATGGAAAAGGCAACCGAGGCGATCCAGAAAGTTGATCTATCGGAGGGAATTCCGTTTTTGGAGGAAGACTTTGGGCTGCGGGCCACGCTCGGCTGGGTGCGGCACAAATTTGGGTTCGAGTTGGACGTGGAAGAGATTCGCAAGCTGGAAGCCGAAGCGCTCAAGCAGTTGATTTGCCAGCGGGCTCAAGAGTCTTACGACGACAAGGAATCTGAGTATCCGGTAATGGCCGGTCTGTACCGTTACACGAGTCCAGCGGGCGGCGGTCAGACGAAGATCGACCGCGACGCGCTCGTGGCTTGGGCACGTGAACGATTCGATGTCGAGTTGAACCTGGACGATCTGAAGCACAAACAACGCGACGAAATCCGCGCCACCCTGATCGAACATAGCCGCGCTCATCAGCAGCAAGCCAAACAAGCCCTGCACGCAATCCAGACGAAGGTCGATCAGGTGTTTACGTCCAGCGAAAGCAGACCGAGCAGCGGCAACGGGGCGATGGCGTCGCTGTCGGAATGGTCGAAGCAGATGTTGAGCTACGATCTGCAGCCTGAGGATATCTTGCGGTACGGCCCAGACGAACTAGCAGTCAAACTGTCGAACGTTGTCGAGGACCGTTATCACCCCGAAATGCGCCGCATGGAACGCATGGTGCTGCTGCAAATCGTCGACACGGCGTGGAAGGATCACCTGCTGACGATGGACTACCTGCGCAGCTCGGTGGCTTTGAAAGGCTGGGCACAGCTCGATCCTAAAGTCGAATACAAACGCGAAGGCATGCGGCTGTTCGAGCAGATGTGGACGGCGATCGGCGAGCGCGTGACGGATCTGATCTTCCACATCCAGCAGTTAGACGAAGGCTTCGTCGGCTCGACCTGGACCGAAACCGCCGCCGTGCACGAACAGGCCCAAAGCACGAGCGAAATTGCCCAGCAACAACAAGCTGCCATCGACGCCAGCCGCGGCGACGTGAAGCTGGAACCCATCCGCAACCGCGGCGCACAAGTCGGCCGCAACGACCCCTGCCCCTGCGGCAGCGGCAAGAAATACAAAAACTGCTGCCTGCGAAACCGCGGCGTGGCATAATGCATCTTAGACACCTGGCCACGGCAGTCCCAATTGCCGATACACCAGTGCGAGTAGACGGTGAAAGGTAGTCGCGGGTTTTCCATGCCTACTGTTTTGCGAGATGGGCCGTATAGTTTTATCTTCTTCAGTTCCGACCGAGGAGAGCCGCCACACATCCACGTGACACGCGACCGGCAAATCGCCAAGTTCTGGCTGGACCCGGTCTCGCTTGCCAAAACCGTGGGTTCGCCGAACACGATTTGAACCGCATCGAGCGACTGGTTGTACAGCATTGTGAACTTTTAGTTGAGGCTTGGCATGAGTACTTTGGTGCTTGAGCAAGATCCGGTAGCCGTGAATGTCGTCGTCGAGAGCGACAAATTCGTCGTCGATTTGGCCGACGGTCGAAGCCTCGTTGTGCCGTTGTCGTGGTATCCGCGGCTTCAGCACGGCACGCACGCCGAGCGTCAGACCTGGCAGTTGTTGGGTGACGGCTACGCTATCGAGTGGCCTGAGCTAGATGAGCATATCGGTGTCGAAGGACTCGTTGCTGGTCGTCGAAGTGGCGAGAGCAAAGAGTCGTTTGCCAAATGGCTCGCAACCCGCGGTGCGTAGCCAACGGCGAATCTTTGTCGATTTCGGAAAGGAATCCGATGTCGTTCATGTTAAACCTAATCTACCTTGCGTTGATCCTATTTGCATCGCCGTGGCTGCTCTATTCGGCGATCCGCGCGGGGAAATACCGCGAGGGATTCTCTGCGAAGTTCTTTGGCCGCGTCCCGGTGCGAAGTGGAAATCGTACCTGCATCTGGCTGCACGCGGTCAGTGTGGGTGAAGTGAATTTGCTGAAGACGCTGCTGGAGCGGATGGAGCGCGAGCATCCGGATTGCGCGTGCGTGATCTCGACGACGACGAAGACCGGATTCGATTTGGCGAGGAAAAAGTATGCGCCGCATGCGGTGTTTTATTGTCCGTTGGATTTCAGTTGGGCGACCAGCGCGGCGATGCGGCGAGTGCGTCCGGACTTGTTGATTCTGGCGGAACTCGAACTGTGGCCGAATTTGATTCGCGCGGCGCGGCGGCAGGGCGCGAAGGTGGCCGTGGTCAATGGCCGACTGAGCGACAAGAGCTTTCGCGGTTACCGCCGCGTCCGCTGGCTGGTCGCGCCGCTGCTGCGGTCGATCGATTTAATCGCAGCGCAAAACGAAGAGTACGCCGAGCGTTTTCTGCATCTTGGTGCCCGGCCCGAATCAGTGCACGTCACCGGTTCGCTAAAGTTCGACGGTGCGCAGACCGATCGCGGCAATGCAGTCACACGCCGGCTGGCGGCATTGGCCGGCATCGGCAGCGACGACGTTGTGTTTCTGGCCGGCAGTACACAAGCGCCGGAAGAGCAACTGGCGCTGAACACGTTCCAATCGTTGGTCGGCCAACATCCACGTCTGCGGTTGATTCTCGTCCCACGGCATCCCGAGCGGTTTGACGAAGTGGCCGCGCTGCTCGACCGGTCAAACATTCAATGGCAACGCCGGACGCGACTGGACACTGGCGGCGCCGACCCGCACGCCCGCGTCCTGTTGGTCGATGCCGTGGGAGAACTCGCCGCTTGGTGGGGGACCGCTCACATCGCTTTTGTCGGAGGCAGCCTGGGACGCCGCGGCGGCCAAAATATGATCGAACCGGCCGCGTACGGAGCGGCCGTCTCCTTCGGTCCCAACACGCACAACTTCCGCGACATCGTTAAACTGATGCTGGAGCGTCGAGCGGCGGTCGTTGTTCGCGACGGCGCGGAACTGACCCAATTCGTCCACCGCTGCCTCGAAGAGCCGGCTTTCGCCGCCGATTTAGGCCGCCGTGGGCAACAACTCGTGGCCCAGCAACTCGGCGCCACGCAGCGGACGCTCGGCCTGCTCGGCTCGCTCCTCAAAAAATCGTGCGCCGACCGCTGGCTGGACGCCGCATAGCGGTTGTCGAAAACCGCTTCGTCCGCCTATAATGCCGCCTTGACTGAGTGATCAGAGTTTTCGCACAGGAGCATTTTCGTGGCAACAGGCAAGTATTTGTTTACCAGTGAATCCGTCAGCATGGGGCACCCGGACAAGTTGGCGGACCAGATTTCCGACGGCGTATTGGACGCCGCAATCGCTCAGGATCCGATGAGCCGCGTGGCCTGCGAGACCCTGGTGACCACCGGCCTGGCGATGGTGGCCGGCGAGATCACCACCAAGGCCACAATCGATTTTCAGCAGGTCGTACGCGGCGTGATCCGCGACGTGGGTTACACCGACGACGAAATGGGAATCTGTGCCGACACCTGTGCCGTGCTGAACACCGTCGGCCGCCAGAGCCCCGACATCGCGATGGGCGTGGACGAAAACCGCGACGCCGGCAAAGACATCGGCGCGGGCGACCAAGGCATGATGTTCGGTTTCGCCTGCGACGACACCGTCGAACTGATGCCGCTGCCGATCGCCCTGGCTCATCGCATCCTGAATCGGCTGGCCGACGCCCGCTTCAACAAGGAAGTCAACTGGCTGCGGCCGGACAGCAAGAGCCAAGTCACCGTCGCCTACAACGGCGACACACCCATCGCCATCAACACGGTGGTGGTCTCCACGCAGCACGCACCCAGCGTCTCGAACCTTGACATCCGTAACTTCGTCATCGAACAGATCGTTAAGCGTGAACTGCCGGAAGAGCTGCTCAGCAAGACCAAGTACCACATCAATCCGACTGGCCGCTTTGTGACCGGTGGCCCGCACGGCGACTGCGGATTGACGGGCCGCAAGATCATCGTCGACACGTATGGCGG
>JBGTKH010000663.1:0-7352 GCA_041744735.1 Pirellulaceae bacterium
CGTGGCGTGAAGCAGCCGCTCGACGACTTGCTGTCGGCGGCGAGGCCGGCGTGCGAGTGCTCGACGACGTGCTGCGAACAAGCGACCAGCCGCGCATCCGCGCACTATCCCTGACCGCACTGGCATCCGCCAATCCTGAAAATCGTGCGATCGTTCAGAAAGTGACAGACGACGAATCGGTCGACGTGCGTGCCTTGGCAGTGTCACTGGCTCCGACCGACGATCTCGACTTTCGCGAACTGGCTGATCCGGCTCAGCCCTCGCTGATGCGCGCCGCAGCGCTGCGGCGGATAAACAGCGATACGTTTGTTCCCACGTTGCTCGCGTGCCTCGATGACACGGACCCGTTCATCCAGCAAGCGGCTCGGTTCGGACTGGCTCGCACGAAAGCGATCTCACCCGACTTCGACGTCGCGTCCTTATCATCGCCGGCGCAGCGTGCGGGTGTGACTCTGCTGCTGCGAGAGTCGGGCGACGAGCGGGCTCGCGGAGTTCTGCCGAAACTGCTCAACGACAAAGACCCGACCGTGCGATTCCTGGCGATTCAATGGATTGGCGAAGATAATCTGCGCGAGTATCGCCCGCAAGTCGAACAAGCGCTGACGGCCGGCGACAGCACGCGGCAACTGTTCGAGGCGTGCCTGGCCGCGCTGGAACGGCTGGATGGCGTGGTGCGCAGCTCGCGCGAGGAAGCGCCCGGCGAGGCATACGTGTTGCGCGTGTTGCTCGACGAAAACGCATCGCCCGTTTTGCGCCGCCGAGCATTACGCACGTTGCGGCCCGACCATCCGCAGTTGTCCATAGGGCTGCTGATGCGACTGCTCCAATCGCCTGACGCCGAATTGCGACTGGAAACGATTCGCACCCTGCGCGAAATCTCTCATCCGCAGAGTTCGGCCTTTTTGGCAACAGTTGCGATGAATTCCGAGGCGCCTGTCATTGAGCGAGCGGAAGCGATCATGGGACTACGCCCTGAGGCTGACGGCGAGCTAATCATTCTTGGAGAGCTGGCCTGCCAAGAATCACCGTTCGTTTCCCAAGAAGCGCTGCGATCGCTGCGCGGCACGAAGCTGAACCCGGTTCAAGAAGTGCCAATAAAGTTCCATCAAGCTCGCCTTAACAGCTCCGTTCACTTGAAGGAAAAGTCGCTTCACTTGCACGAGATGTTCGATCGGGTGCTGCAGCCCGACGTCACACCGGCTCGGCCGGAAGTTACAGACACGCAGGCGTGGCTCGAACTGCTCGAAGGCCCCGCCGACGCTCAGACTGGCCAACGAATCTTCTTTCATCCGCGCGTGGCCGCTTGTTATCGCTGTCACCAAATGGACGGCCGCGGCGCTTCGATCGGCCCCGATTTGACTGCCGCCGGCCGCACGTTCACTCGCCAGCGGCTGGTCGAATCAATCCTGCAGCCCAGCCGCGAGATCGCCCCACAGTTCACAGCCTGGGGCATCGTCACCATCGCCGGCCAGCAGCTCGCCGGACTGCTTATCGGCCACGAACTGGACGGCACGCAGCGCTACATCGACAACACCGGCAAAGAATTCCGCCTCAAACCCACCGACATCGAAAACTGCCGCCCCCACTCACAATCCATCATGCCCGCCGGCCTCGAAAAAACCATGACCCTCCAAGAACTCCGCGACCTGCTGGCCTATTTGCAAAGCACACGATGAGCGACGATAGGTCTTGTTGCGCGGTCAGGAGCGTTCCAATGCGGACAATTTTAGCGGCTACGAAGTGTGCGCGACTAGTTCCAATCGTAACCCAAGCGCGTGGGCGATTGCGGCGACATCGGATAATTTGGCGTCCGAGCCGTATTCGACATCGCGAACCGTGTTCGCATCGAGCGAGCCGCAGAGTTTGGCAAGTTGCTCGAATGTCAAACCGCGGGCTAGGCGCGCGTCTCGCAGGGCCAGGGCAATTTGCGTTTTCTCGGGCGGATCGTGCGGTGGCTCAAGCGGCGGGAACTGTTCCTTCGCGCGGCGGCGGACCTCGTCGTACTCTTTCTTCTGCTGCGCCGTAAACTGCCGGCTGGTCCGCGCAAACTTCTCGGCCATTTTCTTGCCCTTCACGGTTCGGGGACTTCGTACGCGCCATTGTATCACGCATGGCTGGCGAAGGTAGAGTTGAATCTTGCCCAACGCCGGCCGAATCACATTCGCGGATGTGGATGCAGAAATGTGTGTTCCCACGCAGAGCATGGGAACAAACAGAAGAGCAGGCGGTTGTTAGCCCAACTTTGCGGCGGTCATGTTTTCCGTCAGGTAGCGGAGAATGTCGCGGACGGAGATGATGCCGGTGAGGTTGCCGTCTTCATCGGTGATGGGCAGGTGACGGTAGCCGCCGAGGTCCATGTGTTTGACGGCGAAGGCGATCTTGGCGGCGGCGTCCAGCGTTTGCGGATGAGGAGTCATGAATTCGGAAACGGGATGGTCGCCCAGCTTCACGGCTTGCGTGTTCAGCTTAATCAGTGCGTCGCGTTCGCTGAACACGCCGACGGCCTTGCCTTCCTCGGCCACGATCACGCAGCCGATCGACTTGTCGACCAGCAGCCGCAGCACGTCGCGCACCGGAGTCGTCGGCGCGACGGAAATCGGCTTCTTGGGCTTCAATACGCTGATGCGGTCTTTGACCAGCGTGCGCGCGACGACGTTGTCGGGCGGCGGCAAGTAGAGATCGCTGAGCGACTGGCCGCACTGCTCGCAGACGTCCACACCTTCAATATTCTCGGCTTCGCAATAGGGGCAAGTGCTCATGCTACGGTCCAAGTTTCGCCTGCGTTAAACAGTTTGTTCAGGTCGCCGTCGCCTCGTTTCTCGCGAGCAACGGTGATTTGTTTGTTCAATTCCACGTCGTAAATCGAGGCTTCGACCGCGCGGAACACGCCGATCGGTTCGGGGAAGTCGTCCTCGTACCGCATGCGGCTGAGCAGATACGCCAAGCTCGGCTCGGGCGCCTTCTCGTCGTGGAACAACAGGTCGTCTTCCGTGATCCCCTTGCCCAGTTCGACCACTTCGGGCTGCATGCCGTTCAGGCGAATTCCTTTGTCGCGGTTCTTGCCGAAGATCAGCGGCTTGCCGTGTTCCAGTTCCACGATTGTGTCCGCTTTGGTCTCGCGGCTGGTCGCATAGTCCCACGCGCCGTCGTTGAACACGTTGCAGTTCTGGTACACCTCGACGAACGCCGTTCCCTTGTGTTCGGCCGCGCGGCGGAGCACGTGCTCCATGTGCTTGATGTTCACGTCGATCGTGCGGGCGACGAAACTGGCTTCGCAGCCGATGGCGATCGACAGCGGGTGCAGCGGGTTGTCGATCACGCCCATCGGCGTGCTCTTGGTGACTTTGCCGATCGGCGAGGTGGGCGAGTACTGGCCCTTCGTCAAACCGTAAATGCGGTTGTTGAACAGCACGATGTTGATGTCCAGATTGCGGCGGATGGCGTGCATCAGGTGGTTGCCGCCGATGCTCAGCCCGTCGCCGTCGCCGGTGATCACCCAGACCTGCAGATCGGACCGCACGGACTTCAGACCCGTGGCGAACGCCGGGGCACGGCCGTGAATGCTGTGGATGCCGTAGGTGTTCATGTAGTACGGGAAGCGGCTCGAGCAGCCGATGCCGGAGATGAACACGATCTTCTCGCGCGACACACCCAGTTGCGGCAGCATCTTTTTCATCTGGGCCAGGATCGAATAGTCGCCGCAGCCGGGGCACCAGCGTACGTCTTGGTCGCTGGCAAAATCAGACGCGGTGAGTACGGGCAGTTGAGTTGTCATTGTTCTCTGTTCTCTTATCTAAGCCAAAAGCTGTTTGATCTTCTGGACAATTTCCACCACGGCGAACGGCTTGCCTTTGACTTTGTTCAAGCCGATGGCGTCGACCAAGTATTTCGCACGGACCAACAATCGCAGTTGCCCCATGTTCAATTCGGGGACCAAAACTTTCGTGTAGCTCTTCAAAATGTCGCCCAAGTTCGCCGGGAACGGATTCAGGTAACGCAGATGGGCGTGAGCCACCGACAGGCCCTCTTTCCGGCAGCGATTGACCGCCGTCGTGCAGGCCCCGTACGTGCCGCCCCAACTGAGCACCAGCACATCGCCGCTGGCCGGCCCGTCGACCGCTTGCGGCGGGATGTCCTTGGCGATGTTCTCGACCTTTTGCGCCCGCACGTTGGTCATGTGCTGGTGATTTTCGGGGTCGTAGCTGACGTTGCCCGTGATGTCTTCCTTTTCCAAACCGCCGACGCGATGCATCAGCCCCGGTGTGCCGGGCAAGGCCCACGGGCGGGCCAACCGCTCGTCGCGTTCGTACGGCAGAAACGGCTCGCCGTTTTCGCGCGGGCCGGGATGTGTGATCGGGATTTTAGGAAGCTTGCTGGCGTCTGGAATCCGCCACGGTTCGGCGCCGTTGGCGATGTAGCCGTCGGAGAGGATCATGACGGGCGTCATGAACCGTGTCGAAATGCGCCACGCTTCCTGGGCCACGTCGAAACAGTCGCCGGGACTGCGAGCGGCGATGATCGGCATTGGGCACTCGCCATTGCGGCCGAACATCACTTGCAATAGATCCGATTGTTCGGTCTTCGTGGGCAGACCCGTGCTCGGCCCGCCGCGCTGGACGTTGATGATGATCAGCGGCACTTCCAGAATCACCGCCAGCCCCATCGCTTCGCCCTTCAGCGCGATGCCGGGACCGCTGGAGGTCGTCACGGCCAGCGCACCGCCGAACGATGCGCCAATCGCCGAACAAACGGCGGCGATTTCATCTTCCGCTTGAAACGTGCGGACGCCGAAATTCTTGAACTTGGCAAGCTCGTGCAGAATGTCGCTGGCCGGCGTGATCGGGTAAGAGCCGTAGAAAATCTCTTTGCCGCTCAACTTGGCCGCGGCAATTAAGCCCCAAGCCAACGCCTGGTTGCCCATCATGTTGCGATATTTGCCCGGCGGCAGCTTGGCGGGATCGACGCGGTAGCTGCTGGCGAAGGCGTCGGTCGTTTCGCCGTAGTTCCAGCCGGCCTTCAGCGCCCGGCGGGTCGCTTCGGCGATGTCCGGCTTGCCGCCGAACTTGCTCTCGATAAACCGCAACGTCACGTCCGGCGTGCGGCCGTACAGCCAGTACAGCAAACCCATCGCGAAAAAGTTGCGGCAGCGGTCAGCCTCTTTCAAGCTCAAGCCCAGCCCCTCGACCGAATCGCGCGTCATCTTCGTCATCGGCACGCGAAACAACTGGTATCCTTCCAGGCTGTGATTGTCCAACGGACTGATCTCGTACCCCGCCAACTTCAAGTCCTTCTTGTCGAAGGAATCTTCATTCACGATCAGGATGCCGCCGTTTTCCAGGTCGCTCAGATTCGTCTTCAGCGCCGCGGGGTTCATCGCCACCAGCGCGTTGAGCTGATCGCCGGGCGTGAAGATTTCGTGCGACGAGAAGTGCACTTGAAAACCGCTGACGCCCGCCAGCGTGCCGCGCGGCGCGCGGATTTCGGCGGGGAAGTCGGGAAATGTCGCGATGTCGTTGCCGACTTGGGCCGAAGTGCCGGTGAGCTGCGTGCCTGCCAGTTGCATGCCATCGCCCGAGTCACCGGCGAGTCGGACGGTGGCGCCTTCAAGGACGATGACTTCCTTAGATGAATCAACAGTAATCGCTTCAGCAGTAGTTGACATGCTCAACTCACGGTTTTGCAAGAAAGGTGAACGTCCATGCGTTAATCAATTATTCTGTCGCGGGCGGCGGGTGACAAACGGCGACCATGGGCGGGCGATTACGCACCTTCTCGTTGGTGCGTCGAGTGGTGCGGCGCGGGAGGCAACGTATACACAAGCTTCGGGAAGTGTTCGGCCAGATAGTGCAAAATCCCCGACACCTTCAACTGGCCCACCGGCCGCCCGGCTTCGTCCACAATCGGCAAACGACGATAACCGCCGAACGACATCTTGGCGATCGCTTTCCCCACCGTATCACCCGCCGACAACGTCACCGGATTGCGGACCATTACTTTCTCAATCGGCACATCCAAGTCCGCGCCAGCGGCCATCAGCTTCAGCGCGTCACGTTCGGTGAAAATCCCCGCCAACTGTTCATCGTTGCAGATTAGCACACAGCCCCGGTCCTGCTCCTTGAGCAACAGCAACACCTCGCGGGCCGTGACATGCGAATCCACACACAACGGCTTAGCAGGGTTGGCTTGGTCGACCGTGTCCGTGTTCAGATTGCGTTGAACAGTCAAGGCATTCACCTCGGGAAATTCATATCGCCGCGACTCGCAGTCATCAGCGTAGCATTGTACAAAAGCTGCAACAAGACGGCGAACCTTGCCGATTCCGCAAGCTTTGCCGCCGGTTTGCTTAACGGTAAGAATGTAACACGCGGCGCGGGATTGTTAAAGCGCGGATCGAGCGAAATCGCTTCCGATGAAAATAATTCGCCTGGGTAGTGATACCGTTTGTAGGTCGGAGTCCGACAGCGAATCCGCGTGAAACGTAGGACGGACGAGGGCGTCCGTCCTACGAATTCGTCAAATGGTATCACTACCTTCGCCTGCGGTCACTTGACCGTGGCAGGTGGGCGGGCATAGAATCCTGACGCTAGGCTTTCGGATAACGCACGAGCTATTTGAACTATCTGCCCGATGCGCTGGAGTTGGACGACCAACTTCGCGTCGTCTGCCTGCGGCGGCCCAAGCACGAGTGGTGGCCAGCTATCGCCGCTGGATCAGTTGCCGCTCGGGGCCGGACGTCAATCATTGGGCGGCATCGGAAAACATTGGGCGGCATCGGAAAATGGCTGGTGCCATGACCCAGTGTGGACACCTTGTTATCCCCCGTACGACACGTTCCTGAAGCGACTCTTCAAAGTCCTTGATCGCACTCTGCACCTCGCCGGCTTGAAGGTATGCGACACCGCGCATGAAGCGCCGTCCGCGACTGCTGGGCGACAGCCTCAAGCTCTCGGTAAAATCCGCGATGGCCCGTTCAATTGTTCTCGGTTGTTTCCCTTTCGAATTCGCAGTGAGCCGCGCATCATACGGCGAACAGACCACATCGTCAAACACATCATACAGCGGGTAGTGGTACAAGTTGCCGTAGCGGAAGTGGTGACACTTCCGAAGTCTCACGACTTCGGCTACCAAAATGTACCACTACCATACAGCGGCTGGACTCTCCGTTCTTCAGCACGATTATCCTTCGCCGTTCATGTGCACTGTGATGCTGCGGTCAAGCAGGTCGTTAAGTCTGTCGTCGCGCCCGCGGGCGACACGCCATACTCTGGCGAGTTCGGCTACGGGAATCGGGGGCTCATTTCGGCCGGAAAAGTTACTCTAAACGCATCCAGACGGCGTTCAAATATTCTGTC
>JBGTKH010000664.1:0-14253 GCA_041744735.1 Pirellulaceae bacterium
CTTCACCACCTTGCCTGAAGACGCGGTTCGGCCGGTATTCGACGATCCTACGCAGCGGCTGACAATTCGGCGGTTAATCGTCGGTAATCGTGACATCCTGTTGGCCGCCGTGCATTTTCAGAGTAAGGTGAATTGGAGCGACGCGGACCAGCAGGAAGAAAGCAGGAATCTCGCGAGGCACATCAGGCTCGCCGAGGAGGAGAGTGGGCACTCTCGCACGGTTTTGGTAGGTGACCTGAACATGAACCCTTTCGATCACGGTGTAATCTCATCACACAGTTTGCACGGGGTAATGACTCGCGGCATCGCCGAACAGCGCACGCGGAAAGTCGCTGGGAATGACTACCCGTTTTTCTACAATCCGATGTGGGGTTGCTTTGGAGATCGGACAGCGGGGCCGCCCGGCACGCACTATTTTCGTGCTCCTCGGCCGCTGCTCTATTTCTGGAACATTTTCGATCAAGTGTTAATTCGACCCGAACTGCTGGATGTTTTCCACGACGATTTGAACATTCTGCATTCGGCCGGAGACACGTCGCTGTTATCGCGAAACGGAATGCCGAACAAGAGTGTAGGTTCCGATCATCTCCCGATTCTATTTCGCCTCGATCTCTAACTGAGGTGCTTAAATGTCGAACGCCATTCAAGATCTTTGGCCTGACGATGTGGTTGTCGCGGACGTACTGTCGCCGCTAACGATTATGCGGCATCAAGCCGGCCAATTGCGCGCGAGGACCAAGAATCTGCTCGAGGGTGAGGTGAAAACCTCGGCGGCTGGTAATGGGAAGCAACACGAATTCTACGTTGTCGCGCCCGCGCTGAACCGCTATCGCTATCTGCTTTTCAAGGTTGAGCATGCCGACGAAATGGTCTACCCGGCGAAGATAATTGCGGATTGCCTCGTCGATCCCTACGAAGGGTTTCCATCGGCTCCTGGACAGCAGGAATTCGTTGCGTTGTTGAAGGACGTGATGAGTGACTCGTCAACGAAAACGGTCATTCATTCCCTGATTGCCCAAATCAACGAATCGAAGAACGAAGACGACGAATCCTAAATTCGTCGGTCAAACGTGCCGTGGCGGATGGCGTTGGGTACAATGGACACGGCGTCGCGACAACGAAAGGGAAAGTTATGCCGTCACCATTTCCTGGGATGGACCCGTACATCGAAGAACAGCACTGGCAAGGGTTTCATACTCGCTTCGTCACAGTCCTGGGCGATGCACTCGTGGGCCAGGTGAGGCCGCGTTACATCGTGGACGTTGAGGAGTACGTCTATCTTTCGCGGGAATCTGAAGAACGCGAGAAGCTGATCGGGCCGGACGTTTCGATTGCCGAAGACGACACCGGTTGGCCGCCGGCGTCTGGCGGTACAGCGACGGCTGTGGCGTTGCAGCCCGTAATACGCACATTGCCTACACCGAAACGGCGGCGGCAGCATTTTCTGACGATTCGTGACCGGCAGAATCGCAACGTGGTGACCGTCATCGAAATGTTGTCGCCGTGGAACAAAGCAGCGGGCGACGGACAGAACGAGTATTTGAGCAAGCGGCAAAACGTGTTCGCAACGCATGCGAACTTGGTGGAAATCGACTTACTGCGGCGCGGCGTACGCTTGCCGACCGTCGAGCCGCTGCCAACCGGTGATTATTTCGCCTTCGTTTGCCGGCGCAGCCGGTTTCCGAAAGTGGACGTCTACGCCTGGACGTTGCGCGACAAGCTGCCGTCGATTCCGGTGCCGTTGAGCGACGAAGATCCCGACGCGGTGCTCGACCTGCAAAACATCTTTTCCACCACCTATGACCGCGCGGGATACGACTACGCCCTGAAATACGCCGCCGAAGTCGTGCCGCCACTCCCGGAATCCGACGCGGCGTGGGCGCAAGTACGGCTGAAACCCCATCCATGAAGCAAAAGCAACCACGCACGGCCGAAATGATCTCTGATGTCGCTGGCCGAACTGGGCACTTAAGGCTAATATGGAAAGTAGATTTGCCTCAAATTCCGAGTCAGGGATGTATCCATGAAAGCATTAACGGTCACGGTTCCGGACGAAGTGTACTTGCGCGCCGAACGCCGTGCGGCCATTCGAGGCGCGACGCTGGCCCAAGAAATTGTTGCGTGGGTCGACCGCTACGGTGCTGAGGAAGAAGATCCCGAGATTGCCGCTGCGAAAGCTCGGATGGAAGACTTGTTTCGGACTGTGAAGGGGTTCCGCATGGAACCCAAGATTCCGCGCGAGGAACTTCATGAACGCGGCCGTCTTCGTTGACACGAACATTTTGCTCTATGCGATCGACGAGGACCCCGCGGCGCGCACCAAACGCGATCGAGCGCGGGAGATTCTTCGGAGTGAGAGTTGGAGTTGGTCCGTGCAGGTTGCGGCGGAGTTCTTCGTCAACGCAATTTCCCCCAAGCGGTCGTTCCGCCTGAAAAGTGCCGATGCCGCCGCTTACGTGGAGACGTGGCTGAATTTCCCCACGGCTGCAATCACGTCCGATACCGTTCGCGACGCCATCGCCTTGCACCAGCGCTTTGAACTTAGCTACTGGGATGCCTCCATCGTGGCGACCGCAAGACAGTTGGGCTGCTCCACGGTCTACAGCGAAGATCTGAACCACGGTCAGGACTATGATGGCGTGCGCGTGGTGAATCCGTTTCTTGCACTGTCAAGCAAGGCGCCGGTTTAATGAGCGCAATCACGACAACCGATCCTCACGACGAATCATCACTCTACCAAACCGTCACATTAAGGTTGCCAGCCGATGAACAAACCAACCCGTCGCGAATTTCTCTGGCGAGCCAGTGGTGGACTTGGCGGGATTGCGCTGTCGCATTTGTTGGGTCAGGAACAACTGCTGGCAGAAGCTCCCCGCTCCTCGCTCCCCGCCCCACGCTTTCCCGGCGGCGGGTTGCATCAGGCGGCGAAGGCGAAGCGCGTGATTCAGTTGTACATGTCGGGCGCGGCTAGCCAGTGCGATACGTTTGATTACAAGCCGCGGCTGGTCCAGGACAACGGCAACCAGTGGGATCCGGGCGAAGAGGTGCAACTGTTTCAGTCCAGTCCGGGCAAGACGATGCAGTCGCCGTGGAAGTGGCGGCAGTCTGGCCAGTGCGGCAAGTGGATCAACGACTGCGTCGAACCGCTGGGCCAATGCGTGGATGAAATGGCGTTCATCCACAACATGGTCTCCAAATCAAACGTGCACGGCCCGGCCACGTTCATGCAGGCGACGGGCTTCATTCTGCCGGGATTTCCCAGCATGGGCGCGTGGATCAGCTATGGCTTGGGTAGCCTGACGGACAATCTGCCCACGTTCGTCGTGTTGCCCGATCCGCGCGGGTTTGCGCCGAACGGGCCGAAGAATTGGTCGGCCGGATTTCTACCGGCCGAACATCAGGGGACGATGATTCGGCCCAGCGCCGCCAACCCGATCGCCGATTTGTTTCCGCCCGCCGGCAGCTTTGTCGATCGCACGAGCGACGCAGACGTGCTGGCAGCGCTGGAGAAAATCAACCGGCAACATGAACAACAGCGCGCGGGCGATTCGCGGCTCGACGCGCGCATTCGTTCGTACGAGATGGCAGCCCGCATGCAGCTCAGTGCGCCGCAAGTACTCGACCTGTCGGATGAGCCGCAGCACGTGCTGAAGATGTACGGGCTCGATTCGCTCGAACTCAACGTCAAAACAGAAATCGACGAACAGCAAGAAGTAAAATACTTTGGGCGGAATTGTTTGGTGGCGCGGCGGCTGTTGGAACAGGGCGTACGGTTCGTGCAGATTTGGTCCGGCGCCGACAACGGTTTTCCGCGGCGCAATTGGGATTCGCACGAGGACATCGAGCGCGACCATTGGCCGCTGGGCCGAGGCATGGCGACGGGAGCGGCGGCTCTCATCAAGGATCTAAAGCAGCGCGGGATGCTCGACGACACAATCGTCCTCTGGACCACCGAATTCGGCCGCATGCCGTGCAGTCAGGGGAGCAAAGGCCGCGACCACAACCCGTTTGTGTTTACCAACTGGCTGGCCGGCGGCGGCATCAAAGGCGGCGTCACGTACGGCGAGAGTGACGAATGGAGCTACCAACCCGCCGATCGCGAACATCCCACGTACTGCTACGACGTCCATGCGACGATGCTGCACCTGCTGGGCATCGACCACACGCGGCTCACCTACCGCCACAACGGCATCGACCGGCGATTGACCGACGTGCATGGGCACGTTGTCAACGAGATTCTGGCGTAACGGCAAAGTCGCTCGTTCGCGCTATGGTCCGCGAATTTTCTCCAATATCGACGTGCAATTTTCGCGGAATTTGTTAGAACTAGACGCTACATGTCGATTCGCGCGGGGCCAATGATGATGAATTGCCGCAACGCGGGCGAAGCGATGGATGTTCACTGCTGCAGTCTGAAACAAGGAGGAACGTGTGCATGGCCGTACCGATCTTCAAGCGAGTTTTCGTGAACGGTCTTCTGCCGCTGTTGCTGATTGCGGCCTGCCAGCAGTTTTGTCGGGCCGAAGAACTGCTGCCGCAAGGCGATCGACTGCGTACGGCCGAGTATCGCCCGCTGGCTCTTGCCATTCCTACAAGGCCAAACGACACCGCGGAGGTGCACCCGCTACGGCCTGTGATCGATTATGCCGAAGCCGGCTGCCAGCACATGCGCGAGAGCATCCGCGATTACGTGTGCGTGTTGGTGAAACATGAGCGCGTCGACGGGCAGTTGCTCGAACCGCAACGTATCGCACTGAAAGTTCGTCACGAGCGGATGGAAGAGGATCGCTTAGTGACGCCGTTTAGCGTTTACATGCACTACAAAAGTCCCGAGAGATTCAAAGGCCGCGAAGTGCTGTACGTGGCAGGGCAGAACGACGGCAAGCTGGTGGCTCGCAAAGGCGGGACGTTTCTGCCCTACATCACCGCCGCGCTGGATCCGGCCTGCAACATGGCCATGAACGGCAATCGCTACCCGATCACGGAAGTCGGAATCGAAAAACTGATCTTAAAGTTGCGCGAGATCGGCCAGGAGGACTTGAAACACGGCGAGTGCAGCGTGAGCTATCATCGCGAGGTGAAATTAGCCGATCGCCCGTGTATTTCCATCGAGGTCCTGCACCCCGTGCGCCGCGAGCACTTTCGCTTTCATCGGGCCGAAATCTTCGTGGATGAAGAGTTGCACGTGCCGGTTCGCTACGCGGGCTATGACTGGCCTGAATCCGAGGGTGGACAGGCGCCGTTGATGGAAGCCTACAGCTATGTTGACATGAAGCTGAACGTCGGCTTGACTGACGAAGATTTCCAAACCGCGAACCCACAATATCGTTTTAGCAAACAATGGATTCGTGCTTCCGAAGAACCGTAAACGCAGGGAGTGTCATCCGCGATGAAGGCAGCCTACATCCAACAAACCGGCCCGGCCGAGAATATCATTTTTGGCGACTTGCCCAAGCCCGAACCGGGCCACGCTCAGGTGTTGGTGAAGGTCGGCGCGGTCGCCGTCAATCCGGTTGATACGTACATCCGCAACGGGGCGAATTATTGGGAGTTGCCCAAGCCGTTCATTATCGGCTGTGATTTGGCCGGCACGATCGAAGCCGTCGGGCCGCAGGCGAAGCGATTCAAAGCGGGTGACCGCGTATGGGGCTCAAACCAAGGGCTGATGGGGCGGCAAGGAACGTTTGCCGAATACTGTGCGGTCGATGAAGACTGGTTGTACCCGACGCCGGACAAAGTGCATGACGAGTCGGTCGCAGCGTGTGCGCTGGTCGGTGTGACGGCTCATTTGGGATTGTTTCGAGACGCGCAATTGAAAGCCGGCGAGTCGATCTTCGTACATGGCGGCAGCGGCGGCGTCGGGTCGATGGTCGTCCAAATGGCCAAAGCGGCCGGAGCCCGCGTGATTGCGACGGGTGGCAGCGATGAGAAAGTCGCCGCCTGCAAGACGCTCGGCGCGGACGTGGCCGTCAATTACAAGACGCAGGATGTCGATGCGGCCGTGAAGCAGTTTGCTCCCAACGGCGTGAACGTGTTTTGGGAAACAATGCGCGAGCCGGACTTCGACAAGATCGTTTCGTACATGGCCGAGCGTGGCCGCATCGTGCTGATGGCCGGCCGCGAAGCGCGGCCGCCGTTCCCCGTTGGGCCGTTCTACGTCAAGGGCTGCTCGCTGCACGGTTTTGTGATGTTCAAAGCCAAGGCCGACGAATTGCGAGTCTGCTCGAAAGACATCAACCGCTGGCTGGCCGAAGGCAAGCTGCGAGCCCAAATCGGCAAAGTGCTGCCGCTGTCCCAGGCCGCCACGGCTCACAAGCTGCAAGAGGAAAACACGCTGCAAAAGGCCGGGACACTGGCGGGGAAGATTGTGCTGAAGCCGTAGCGTGGAGAAATGCGAATGTGGCGGTTTCGGTAACAGTGACACGGCACGGCGTACTCGAGTACTGAGTACTTGCTCGCTGACGATCACTCGCAACGTATTGCTTGTGACCTGCCTATCGGATCTGGACGTCGGCGCGGACGCACGATGGCATACACAATCGCGCCCAAGACTGCTGTGAGAATCAGAAAGTAAGTCGAGTAACCCAGCGCGCCAGAAACCTGCTCGCTGGTCTTCTCCAGCATCACGCGATGGTCGTTGGCCACTTTCTGATAATCGGTGTATCCGCAGCCGTACCATTTGCTCGATAGCCCGCCGATCACGGCGATCGTGACCAGCGTCATGCGAAACGCGCGGCCCCACAGCCGGCCGGACTGCTCGCCGAACAGGGCGCTGAATAACGCCACACTCTGGCCGCCGACGGCGCAATAGAAGACAAATCCGACGGCCAGCGCAAGTGTCAACCCTCCGAGATAGAACCAAAGGAAGAGCGGCATTTAGGACGGTCCTGGTGACGGGCGACCGAGAATGTTAAGCAATTCGGCGCGCACGTCCGGGAGCTTTAGCCCCAGGTTCATCAGCACATGGGCGGCCACGCCGTCTCCCTCGCGCAGCAGTCCCAACAAGAGGTGCTCCGTCCCGACGTAGTCGTGTTTCAATTCTGCGGATTCTTCGAACGCGTATCGAAGCACCTGCTTCACCCGTGGCGTGTGCGGCAAGTTACCAAGGTGTACCTTTTCGGGACCGGATTGAATCAGCTGTTCCGTTTCGATGCGAACTTTTTGCAAATCCACATCCAAATTTTTCAATACGTTCGCCGCGACGCCGCTGCCGTCACGGATCAAACCCAGCAGCACGTGCTCGGTGCCAATGTACTCGTGCTGCAACCGATGGGCCTCTTGATCGGCAAGCTGCATGACTTTGCGCGCTTTGTCCGTTAACTTATCGTAGCCTTGGAGTCGGCTCCAGCGATCCTTCGCGTGCACCGAGTCGTTCGGAGAATCGCTGAGCGGTTCGCGTTTCGGCGATCTCACCCTGTCCCGCCCGACGTGCAGAATCGTGTACGACAGCAGCAGCGGCAGGAACAGGGCCAGCATGGTCCACAGCAGCGATTCCAGGATGGCTTGCACTTGGTCCGACAAGCTGAAGATGATGGCCACATAATCGGACAGGACGTCGGAATCGGCTTTGTAGGTGACGGCCTTTGACAAAGCACCGGCCAACAGCACCAGCAGCACCACGCGCATCCAGAATCGCTCGATGTCACGGTTGCGAAAGATGGCTTGTAGGAAGTGGCCGAGCACGCCGCGGAGCATCCAGTAGACCAACACCGGAGCGCTCAGCCCGACGCCGAGCGAAAACAAATAGACCTGCACTTCGGGCGGCAGTCGATCGAACATGACAGCTCACTCCCACGCGCTCGCTTGAGCAATCACCGCGCGGCAACGTATAATCAAAACCAAGCGGGCGGACTTTCCATGATTCTAACATTTATCCTGTAGGGGTCGCGTCATGCCGGTCCACATGCAGTTATCTCGGATCATAATCAGCGAAATCAACGAGCAGCAGGTCATCTATCTGAAGGAGGTCGAAGGGGATCGTCAGTTTCCGATTCTGATCGGAATCTTCGAGGCCACCAGCATCGACCGCCGCGTGAAGCATTATCCCTCGCCGCGGCCGCTCACGCACGATCTGTTGGTAAATGTGGTCGAATCGCTGGGGGCGGAGTTGGACAGCGTGGTGATCAGCGAGCTGCGCGACCACACGTACTTCGCCAAGCTGCGCGTGAAACAGGACGGCGAACTGATCGAAATCGACTCGCGCCCCTCCGACGCCATCGCCGTCGCCGTCACCTGCGACCCGCCGTTGCCGATCTACGTCGCGGAGGAGGTGTTGGAAGACGCGCTGGATTGATGCCCTTTGGAGTGCGGCGACTCGTCGCCGCTTTCGGAATTTGGGATCGCGGACAAGTGCCGATCGCCGCCGAGTGTCCAAAGGACTCAACGTGTTTTGATCCCGTCCGAAATATCTAAAAGCGGCGACGAGTCGCCGCACTCCAAACGACTATCGCAGCACGTCGGCGAAGGCTTTTTGCAGTTGAGCCAGCGCCTTCTCGCCCTGCGAGCCGTTGACAACCACATTCACGCGGACTTCGCTGGTGTTGATCATCTCGACGTTGATGCCCACCTCGGCCAGCGAGCGGAACATGCGGATGGCGACGCCCGTGTGGCTGCGCAGGCCGACGCCGGAAACGGAGAGTTTGGAAACCTGCGGGCTGCTGGTTACGGCGTGGCACTCGAACATCTCGGCCAATCGGTTGGCCACCGCGGCACTTTCGTCCAGCTTGGCTTGCGGCACGGTGAACGACAGGCTGGCTTGTCCCTCCACGCCGTTATAGCTTTGCACGATCATGTCCACGAAGATACCCGCCGCCGCGACTTCCTCGAACACTTTGGCCGCCACGCCGGGCACGTCGGGCACGCCGCTGATCGTGACGCGGGCTTGGGCGGCATCCAGCGCGATGTCGTCGATCATCAACTCTTCCATGTCGACGCCTTGCAGATGAGCCACAACGTCAGCGGCGTCGGTGGCGGCGGGCGCTTGCGGTGTCGTGAGTGCGTCCGCTCCGGTACGTGTTGGCGGTTCGCGGTCCAATTCGAAGGCCTGGTGCACGGCGCGGAGAGCGCGTTGAGCTTCGTCGCGCTCGATGAGCACCGAGATTTTGATTTCGCTCGTGGTGATCATCTGGATGTTGATGCCTTCGTTGGCCAGAGCGCGGAACATGCGATCGGCGACGCCGGTCTGCCGAGCCATGCCGACGCCGACCACCGAAACCTTGGCCACGTTGTCGTCGGCAGTAATGCCATCGGTGCCGATGATCGCGGCGGCTTCGCGGACCGCTTCGAGCGTCACGTCCAATTCGCCGCGCGGCACCGTGAAGGAGATGTCAGCCTTGCCCTCTTCCGCCACATTCTGCACGATCATGTCGACGGTAATGTTGCGGTCGGCGATTCGCGAGAACAGTTCCAGACTCGCGCCCGGCACATCGGGAACGCCCAGCACGCTGATCCGCGCCTCGTCTTTGGTGACGGTACAGCCGCAGACCGCTTGACTGGGCGATTCGGGCTCGGCCACGATCATCGTGCCGGGAACGTCGGTCAAGCTGCTGCGCACGTGGATCGCGACGCCGTACTTCTTTGCGAATTCGATCGAGCGGCTGTGCATCACGCCGGCCCCGAGGCTGGCCAGTTCGAGCATTTCGTCGTAGCTGATCTGGCTGGCGCGGCGCGCCTCGGGAACCACGCGCGGATCGGTCGTGTAAATGCCGTCGACGTCCGTGTAGATTTCACAGGCGTTGGCCCGCAGCACGGCGGCCAGTGCCACCGCGGTCGTGTCGCTGCCGCCGCGGCCTAGCGTGGTGATGTTGAAATCTTCGTCGATCCCTTGAAAGCCGGCCGCGATCACGATGTTGCCGGCGTCCAGCAGCCGCTGCATCCGCTCGGTGGTGATCGACTTGATGCGAGCCTTCGTGTGCCGGCTGTCCGTGCGAATGCCGATTTGGCCGCCGGTCAAGCTGACCGCCTTGTGGCCCAGCGAGTGAATCGCCATCGCCATCAGCGCGACGCTCACTTGTTCACCGGTCGAGAGCAGCATGTCCATCTCGCGAGCCGGCGGGCGTTCGGTCAACTCTTTGGCCAAGTCCACCAACACGTCGGTCGTGTGGCCCATCGCACTAACGACCATCACGACTTGATTTCCTTCGTTGTGAGCGCGGATCGCCTTGCGAGCCGCGGCCAAAATCTTTTCGCTGTTGGCGACGCTCGTGCCGCCGAATTTCTGAACGATTAAGGGCATGTCAGTGGTCCGTGATTAGTAGTAGCTGTCAGCATTCAGCGGTCAGCATTCAGCGGTCAGCAGTATCGGTTTGGCGAACGTGGGGCGTTAGTCCCACGGTGACCAGCGGGCTTACGCCCGCCGTTCGCCAGGACGAGCGGCCGTATGCGTTTTCTATTTCAAGAAGTAGCTCATCAATCGCCAACCTTCGTCGAACGTCAGGCCCGATGCGGCGGCGGAGATTTCGTCGTAGCTTGTTTGCGAATCCGCGGCCACGCCCGCTCCGCAGATCGCGAAGGGCACGCGGCCGTGACTGTGGGTTTTGGTGCGAATCGGCGTTGGGTGGTCGGGCGAGACCAGAATGCGATAGTTGCCTTGCGATCGCAGCGCATCGTGCAGCGGGCGGACGATGTGGCGGTCGATTTCTTCGAGTGCCTTGATCTTCGCCGCCGCGTTGCCTTCGTGCGACGCTTCGTCGGGCGCTTCGATGTGCACGCAGATGATGTCCGTCGTCGAAATCGCTTCGACGGCGTAGCGGCCCTTCGCGGCGTAGTCCGTATCCAAGTAACCGGTTGCGCCGGGCACTTCGATACACTGCCAGCCGATCAGTTTCGCCAAGCCTCGCAGCAAGTCCACCGCTGTGATCATCTTGCCCGACTTGCCGTGCAGCTCGGCGAAAGGCTTCAGCCGCGGCGTCCTTCCGAGGCCCCACAGCCAGACATTCGTCGCGGGGCGTTTGCCGCTCTTGGCGCGAGCAACGTTGACCGGGTGGTCGGCGAAGACCGCGGCGCTGTGATGCATTAGGTCATTCAGCAAATCGCTGCCTGGACCGCGCGGGTAATCGTCGGCCACCGACTTGTCCGTTAAATCGTGCGGTGGAGTTGCACGGGTGTCGATCGAAAACGGCGCGTGCTGCTTCGCACCGCGATAAATCAGCAGATTGCGGTAACTGACGCCGGCGACGAATTCCAAATGGTCGCTGCCCAACTCGGTCTGAGCGGTTCTAAGTAAGTCTGTGGCTTCCGCCGTCGAAATGTGCCCGGCGGTAAAGTCCCGCATCGTCTGCTCTTCAATCGTGACCAGGTTGCAACGGATCGCCCAGTCGTCCGGCCCCAGCTTGATGCCCTGCGCGGCAGCTTCCAGCGGTGCTCGGCCGGTGAAGTGGGCCAGCGGATCATAGCCCAGCAAACTCAAATTGGCCACGTCCGAACCGGGCGGCAAATGAGGCGGCACGTTGTTGGCTGCGCCGACCACTCCGGCCGCGGCGACCTCGTCCATCGCCGGCGTGTGGGCGGCTTGCAGCGGTGTCTTGCCCCCCAGCGACTCCTGCGGCTCGTCGGCACAGCCGTCCGGAATAATGATGGCGTATTTCATAGCGTTTACGTTATACACTTTTGCGACCGATTCGCTACGGCCTTGGTCAGCCAATAGAGACTCTGGAAACGGCGGGGCGATCTACTCCCATAGCCATCCTCGTTTAACCCGTAGCCGCAGGCGAGGGTATCTGCGGCAGCAGGCTCGGCCTCGTCGGAACTACCTCGCCTGCGGCTACGGGTTAAACGAAGAGCCGGGCGAGACCGTCGCGTATAATGCAGGTTAGTGAAAGGAGACTTTTCTCGTGTTTCGCATCAAAATCTGCGGCATCACTCGCGAAGACGACGCTCGCGTGACGGCTCAGGCCGGTGCGGACGCCGTGGGGCTGAATTTTTACGCGAAGAGTCCGCGGTTTGTGGAACTCGATCAGGCCCGGCGGATCGTCGCGGCGTTACCCACGTCGGTTACTAAAGTGGGAGTGTTTGTGAACGCCCCGCCCGACGAAGTCGCCAGTACATTCGACGAACTTGGGCTGGATTACGTGCAGTTACACGGCGACGAGCCGGCGGAGATGCTGGCGGACCTTGGCTCGCGGCCGGTCATTCGGGCCTTTCGATTTGGGCCGGCCGAAATGGAGCCCGTCAATTGCTTCCTCGATCAATGCCGGCAAATCGGTTGCCTTCCCGCAGCAGTTCTCATCGACGCCTTTCAACCAGGTCAATACGGCGGCACAGGCCAAGTAGCGGATTGGCATGCTGTCGCAGGTTGGCATCAGCAGAAGACTGGCGTTTGCTTAATACTCGCCGGTGGGCTCACGCCGTCCAACGTCACCCAGGCGATTGCCGCGGCACGGCCAATGGCAGTGGACACGGCCAGCGGCGTTGAATGGAGCCCCGGACAAAAGGATGAGGGCCTCGTGCGAGAATTTGTCATCGCTGCACAGGCCGCACTCGCGAAACTGACTGCCGGTGGCTGATGACTGCCAGTTCCGGGTTGCCCAAACATGGGGTTGCAACCTATGATACGCGGCTGACGAAGATACGGCGTGATGGACTTCCCGCGGATGACATGGTGGTCCCACGGACGAAACGAACTTGGCCCTTTATCCGTGGGACCACCATGTCATCCGTGGGCATACTGTAAAGGAGACTTTCGTGGCACAGGCTGAAACCGTCAACAGAATTCAATACAAAGTCAAGGACCTGTCACTGGCCGATTGGGGCCGCAAGGAAATTGCCATCGCCGAAAACGAAATGCCGGGGCTGATGGCGTTGCGGGAAAAGTACGGACCGCAGCAGCCGCTGGCCGGAGCCCGCATCGCCGGCTGCTTACACATGACGATCCAGACGGCCGTGCTGATCGAGACACTGAAGGATCTCGGTGCCGAGGTCACTTGGAGCAGTTGCAACATCTTCTCGACCCAAGACCACGCCGCCGCCGCAATCGCCAAGACGGGCGTGCCGGTTTACGCGTGGAAGGGCATGACCAACGAGGAGTTCGACTGGTGCATCGAGCAGACACTGTTCTTCCCCGACGGCCAGCCGCTGAACATGATCCTGGACGATGGCGGCGACCTGACGGCGATGGTACACCAGAGATTTCCCGAACTGCTGTCGGACATCCGCGGCCTGTCCGAAGAGACGACCACCGGCGTGCACCGTCTGTATCAGATGCATGCCAAGGGCGAGCTGAAGGTGCCGGCGATCAACGTGAACGATTCGGTCACCAAGAGCAAGTTCGACAACCTGTACGGCTGCCGCGAGTCGCTGGCCGACGGCATCAAGCGGGCCACCAGCGTGATGATCGCCGGCAAGGTCGTGGTCGTGGCGGGCTACGGCGACGTGGGCAAAGGGTGCGCTCAGTCGATGCAACGCTACGGCGCCCGCGTGATCGTGACCGAGATCGACCCGATCAACGCTCTGCAAGCCGCGATGGAAGGTTTTGAAGTCACCACGATGGAAGAGGCCGCGTCGCAAGGCCAGATCTTCGTCACCACAACCGGCTGCTGCGACATCATTCGCGGCGAGCACATCCAGCAGATGCCTAACGACGCCATCATCTGCAACATCGGCCACTTCGACATCGAGATCGACGTCGCTTGGCTTCAAGCCCAAGTGAAGGCCGGCAAGGCCAAGAAGCAAGAAGTTAAACCGCAAGTGGACCGCTATACCTTCGCCAATGGCAAGAGCGTGATCCTGCTGGCCGAAGGCCGATTGGTGAATCTAGGCTGCGCGAACGGCCACCCGTCGTTCGTGATGAGCAACTCGTTCACCAACCAGGTGCTGGCCCAAATCGCCCTCTGGACCGAGCCCGACAATTACGACATCGGCGTCCACGTGCTCCCCAAAAAGCTCGACGAAGAAGTCGCCCGCCTGCACCTGGAAAAGCTCGGCGTCAAACTCACCAAGCTAACCCAAAAGCAAGCCGACTACCTCGGCATCCCCGTCGCCGGCCCATACAAGCCGGAACACTATCGGTATTGATGAAGGCCTGATTTGCCGTGACTCGTTAATCTCTAAGTCCCACAATTCAGCGAACGATTTGGCTATTGGAATTGCGCCACTGGTCGCGATTGTCGAGTAACCGGGTGCATTTCAGCTTTTGTAGTTTTTGGCGTGAGATGTGTCTTCGAGTTTGGGAGGTTTGGGACGACGAGTGAAGGGACTGCCGGGACGCGTGCGGATGTGGCGCGAGAGGCGGTCGTCGTCGCTCAGCGCTGCCGCGCG
>JBGTKH010000665.1:0-10603 GCA_041744735.1 Pirellulaceae bacterium
ACCACGTCATCCGAGTTGACTTGATGCATCACGCGCTCTCCAATAAAGGTCCCTCCCGACACGAAAACGGAAAGCACTACCTCTACCAAAGTTCGCGTTGCCGCGCTAGCCTAGATTGCCCAAAGTGCGCGTTGGCCGTGATTCGCCAACTCCTTCCTAGTTCACATACTTTATTCAGCAACAGTTCGTTCTTCCCCAGGCTCGGGTCCTTCTTCAGTTGCGTCGGGTCAAACGCGTTCCACAGACCATCTAACTCCTTGGCGTACTCTATGTCATTGTCTTTGTGCAATTTACTGGTCCAGATCGCTTTTGCAATTTCATCGGTTGGCAGGGTCGGGCGGCGGTGTTTAAACCAGTCTGGAAACGCCTCTTTCGCTTCGTCGATGAGTGTGATCGCTGTCGAATACTTGGTTTCCCAATTTGTGATTTCTGATTCTAAGTCATTGATCTTCCCGTCACGTTCTCTAATCGCCTTATCGCTTTGCTGCCGTAAGCTTGCCAATTGCTCAGTCAACGTCGCCATCTGATCGCGACCGGACCGGACGTGCCAAAGGAGCAATCCGAGCACGACAGCCGCCATCACCGTCATTGCGACGAGGAAAGGTCTATACCTCGTGCGCTGTAGCTCTTGCCAGCGTTCAAGTGCCTTGCCGGCGTCGGTGGGCCGTTTCTGAGGATCGGGATCGAGCAACACCCGCAACAGGTGTCGTGTCGGACGGGAAACGCCAGCTTCCCTGAGCTTGCGCTTGAACTGCGGCCAAGCGGAACTATCGTCACTGTTTAGACCGATCAGTGCGTTTTTTCCAAGGAACATTTCGCATGCCGTGAGCCCCAGCGCGTACATATCCGACTGTTTGTTCGGCTTCTCTGTCTTATTTTTCCACTCAGGCGGCAAGTGCGCGATGGTGGCAGCGTGCAGCGATCTTGCGTCCGTCCACCAGGTCATGGGGCCAATGGCAGCGTCGGCGATCCACACAATTCGGCGCGTTCCATCACCTTGCAGAAAGATGTTTCCGGGGCGCAGATCACCGTGGGGCAGTTCTCTCGCGTGCAATGCGGCCAGACCTGTCAGCATTGCCTTCAGGCAGCCTTCTCCGTCGCCAAGGCTGATTCCCTTATCGAATTGGATCTTGCTGAGTAGTGAAATCCCGTTGTGCTCGCCCACAAGATAAAAAGTGCCGTTCGGCAGTTGGCCGGCCTCGCATGGCGTAGAAACATGCGGCAATTTGCACGACAAAAGTTGGCGTAGGCGATCTTGGAATTCGCCTTTTGCCGCAACAGGTGTTTCCTCTTTGTCAACTACGCCGTCCAGGAACCTTACTACACGTGTGACCGGATAATCGCGGTGAAGCCGCGTATCCGTCGCCTCGAAAACGCAGCCGAAGTCGCGGCGACTGGTTGTCAATTCATCCCCCAAACACAATCCGTCAGGAAGATGCTGTTGGTAATCCTTCTTGTTCATGGCTGCGCCCCATGCTGCCAGCCAAGTGCGTCGATAACCCGGCGAAAGACGGCACTTTCTTTCCGCTGCTCTCCTGGACGCGAAATCTGTTCCGAATGATTTCGCTCGAAGCTACGAAACGTGTCTGCGCCGGGCGGTGCCGCGCTGATTACGGAAACTGCGCCGTCTATATTCTCGTCCCGTAATTCCGCACTCTGAGTGTGCGATCCCATTGCCCATTCCCTGGCGGCGATTTTGCCGGGCGGTATCCGTAGATTTGCAATGCAGCGGTCGAGACACTGGCGGTTCAGAATTCCCAGTTCCGTCTCGGCTATGTTGAGCCAGCCGCCGCGCGTGGGAGTGTTGTGGATTTCCAGCTTGCTCATTTGACCGTCTGGTGCTGAATTGGGACGAACTTCCGCGCAAAAAAAAGAGGAGCGCCGATCCAAGGCCGCTCCCCGAACCCCGACCAAGGGGCACCAACGAACAGCACCTAGCCGACGCTCCCTTGCGGGAGCGCGGTCCAAGCACTGCTTCTGTAGATCAAGAGCCTCGCGGCTCAGGTTGGTCGTTTTCGAGGAAGCAGAAACTTGACGCACACGCGTCAATTCAAGTTGTCGTTTGCGTGGCTTCACGAGCCACGATTTTCATTTTGCCTACGCCTCCACTTGCGTGCGTAACGGGTGCGCACTTTGTCGTGCGCTTCAGACCATCATTCTACGACCGCGGAGTTTCGCTTTGCAATAAGCAAGGGGGAAAATCTTCCCTGACACCCTGGATGAATTTCCCGTCACGGTGGCAACGGTCCGCTACCGCGCTGGGCTTGGTGCTTGATTGCTTACGCAAAATAATCAGGTCCAAAACAACGAATGGCCAGTGTTTTTGCGAGAAACTCCGAGCGTCGGCCCGAAACCTCTTGCAACCTGAAGCGGTCCCACGTATCAAAATGGCGTCCTGATTTACCCGCAAGGAACGCTTCATGACCGAGCAATCGACAACATCCAACGGCCGGCAAAACACGCTCGTGCTCGCCGTTGACAACGACCACTCGCCACAGTGCGGCGTGCCGCCAGCGATCGTGCATCGCGCCGGCGACGGAAACTACGTCGGATTCTTTGCTAATTCCTACGGAGAACAATGGGTGGTCGAAATTGACCGGCAGACGAAGACGGGAATTCTCCGCGGCGGCGACATCGGCTGGGACACGGCGATCGAGATTGCTGACGGGCAGGTGCACGGGGACTTGATTCTTGGACAGGACGAGAAGCAGTGGCTGGCGGCCTGTTGGCGGGCGGCAATGGCTGGACGGCCTGCGTGACAAACGGGATTGAGCTAAAGTGACACTGGTTACGAGTCTGGGCGATGCCCAATAGATGCAGCGTCGTGGCGTATCAGACGGTACGTCACGCCGATTTGACCTTGTCGACCGTCACAGCCGCTGGACAATCGTGAAGCCACAGGGTTGGCAACTGCCCTCGCGAACGAGAAACAAATTGCCGTGACAAGGTTTTGTTTACCTATCACACAAGCCCCGACGGCCTTCCGGCGCGAAGGAGATTTCGATGCCCATCCACTTACTTGTCGTGGACGATCACGAGGCGGTGCGCTGCGGACTGGCAGCCATGCTGAAGGGATCCAGCATCAAAGTCGTCGCCGCAGCGGCTAACGCCAAGGGGGCCGTGACGCTGGCGGCGAAGCACAAACCGGACGTGGTGTTGCTGGACATGCTGTTGCCAGGGGGTGATGGTTTGCAAGCGCTTAAGGCAATCAAGAGTCGCAGTCCCGCGACACGGGTCGTCATGTTCTCAGGCTACGACAATCCGACGTATGTGGCGCGCGCCGCCGTGCTCGGCGCATCCGATTATGTGCTCAAAGGCTGCACTCGAACGGAATTGATTGACGCGATTGAACGAGCTGCGGCAGGGCAAGCGTTAGATGACCGCAGCTTGCTGAAACGTGTCACAGGAGTGATGGGCCGGGAACGTCCACGCGGAGCCGATGACACACCGTTGACCAACCGCGAGCATCAAGTGCTGCGGCACATTGCGCTCGGATTGAGCAATCGCGACATCGCCAACTCGCTGGGTATCAGCATTGAGACGGTCAAAGAACACGTGCAGAATCTGATGCGCAAGCTGGATGTCCATGACCGGACAGAGGCCGCCGTCTGGGCCGTTCGTCGGCGGTTGGTCGAGGTTGGATCATAGACTTCACGAGAGTCGCGCAGTGATTTGCCTCCGGCCGGAACACTACGCGCTCTGCTTGTCGCGTTTGCGGTCCCGCTGTCTCTGCCGGCACGCTTGACAAGATGGCGCCCGGAACAGGACGAAGAATTGCCTGAGACGATGTGGTCCATTCTCGCGATAACGCAACGCTTCTCAGCTTGCGTTCCTGCTTTTCCGCGGAAGTAAATTGTGGTGCTCTTGCTCGACCGTTATATTGCTCATAGGCGGATTCGAGCAATTTCAACCCACCGAGATTTCTGCCATGTCCACGCAAGTGCAACTCACGTCGGCGAAGGTGACTCCCAGCGATCAACCCGTTTCCAGTCATCCACTCGAACCGCTGGCAGCGCGAGAAGTCGCGCGTGCCGTTGCGATTCTCACAGAGCAGGGCAAAGTCACGCCGACCATGCGTTTTGTGTCGGTGAGCCTGAAAGAGCCGCGAAAGGAGTCGCTACACGCGGCTTCCGACCGGCCGCTGCCGCGCGAGGCCTTCGTCGTGCTGTTCGACAACGCGACTAACTCCTGCTTCGAGGCGGCGCTATCGTTGTCCGCCGGCGAGCTGCTTACGTACCGGCACGTCCCCGGCGTGCAGCCGACGATGACAATCGACGAGCAAGTGGAGTGCGAGCAGGCGGTGCTGCAAAACGCCGAGTTCAAGGCGGCGCTGAAAAAGTACTACGGTCTCGACGACACGAGCCTGGTGATGGTGGATATTTGGAGCGCAGGCAACTATGGCTCGGAAGAGGATCGCACCAAGCGGCTGGCACGGCCGCTGTGTTTTGTCCGCAGTGACCGGACCGACAACGGCTACGTGCGGCCCATCGAAGGACTGCGGCCCGTCGTTGATCTAAACACGATGCAGGTGTTACGCGTCGAGGAATACGGGCATTGGCCGCTGCCACCTGGCGAAGGCAACTACGCCGCCAGCCGAGTCCCAAATCAGCGGCGCGACGTGAAACCGATCGACATCACGCAGCCGGAAGGGCCGAGCTTCGAGGTCCAGGGCAACCGGGTCCGCTGGCAGAACTGGGATTTCGTGATTGGCTTCAACGCCCGCGAGGGGCTGACACTACATCACCTGCGCTACAACGATGGAGGCAAAATGCGGTCGGTGCTGTACCGCGCGTCACTGACCGAGATGGTCGTCCCCTACGGCGATCCGGGGCCGACGCAACGCCGCAAGAATGCGTTCGACGTGGGAGAATACGGCATGGGCATGTGCGCGAACAGCCTCGAACTGGGCTGCGACTGCCTGGGCGTGATCAAGTACTTCGACGCTCATCTGTGTACCAGCCGCGGCGAGCCGCTGACAATCAAGAACGCGATCTGCATGCACGAGGAGGATTTTGGCATTCTCTGGAAACACACCAACCGCCGGTTGCCCGACGCGCCCGAAGTCCGCCGCTCGCGGCGGTTGGTAATCTCGTCGATTTCGACGGTCGAGAATTACGAGTACGGTTTCTTCTGGTATCTGTACCAGGACGGCAACATTCAGCTTGAGGTAAAGCTCACCGGCATTCTCTCGCTGGGCGCACTGCAGCCGGATGAAAAGCCGAAGTACGGCAATCTGGTCGCGCCGCAACTTTACGCGCCCAACCATCAGCACTTCTTCAACGTGCGGCTCGACTTCGATCTCGACGGCGCGAGCAACACGGCCTACCAGGTGGATGCCGTCGCCGAAGAATTGGGTGATGACAATCCGTTCGAGAACGCCTTTTATGCAAAAGCCACCAGGCTCAGGACGGAACAGCAAGCCCGCGCCCATTTGAATCTGGAAACTTGCCGTACGTGGCGGATCGTGAATGAGCAGTCGCTGAACTCGGTGGGCGAGCCGGTAGGCTACAAGTTTTACCCGGGCGACAACGCGTTTCCGCTGGCTTCCAAAAACGCCTGGTGGCGGAAGCGGGCCGGTTTTGTCGAAAGCCATGTCTGGGTCACGCCCTACTCCGACGACGAGAAATACGGCGCCGGCGACTTCCCCAACCAGAGCCAAGGAGGCGACGGCCTGATTCGCTGGACTGCCGCGGACCGACCTATCGAGAACACCGATCTGGTCTTTTGGTACACGATGGGCCACACGCACATTCCGCGGCCCGAAGACTACCCCGTGATGCCCACTGCCTACATTGGATTTCTACTCAAACCCAACGGTTTTTTCGCCGCGAATCCGGCCAACGACCTGCCGCCCTCGCCAAAGAAGCACGCGGATCATGCCTGTTGCCATTAGCGCGATTGGAAATGTATTTTTAAGGGATTGCAGGGCGAAATGAATGAAGTGGAATTCGAGTTGCTTGCACTAGGCGACCGGGCTGCTGGACGGGATCGGCACGTGCGCAGCGGGGCGCGAGAGTCGTCGCATGAGAGTTCACTTCGGTGGCGAGGATGGCTTGGCTCGAGCGTGGTATGAGGCGTTCGAGGAGATCCGCGCAACCAAGGACCGCTGGCTGGTGCATTTCATCTTGGACGGCCTAATGACCGCGGAATCGGTTCGCGCACAACTTGAGCAGTCAGACCGCGACGCCTGGGAGATGGTTCGCCAGTTGATCCATAAGCAACCGGAACTTGCGGTTGCGGCGGCCGAGCAACTCGGCGGGGCCGTGCTACCGCCGGACGAATTGGCAGACGATGAGTTGGAGGCAGACCATGATTAGCGTCACAGTCGCCTAATTGTCGGCGGCTGATTCCTTCAATACTTTGCCCGCGAACTGTGCGCCATTCGTCGTAAGGACGAAACAGGTCGCGCTGGTGAAGTTGAGGCTGCCGCTGGGACGAAACGAGCGATGCGGGTCACCGTAGACGGACGATTCCTGGCCGTGCTGAGCATAACCTTTGGTAACCAACCAGCGGAGATCGCTGATGGTAAGCCCGGTCTCGTACAGCGGGTCAATTTCAATGGCAAAGTCCCACACGTCCGCGCCGGCGTCGCATCCCCTGTAATGTCATTTTGAACCGTAGTCAAGATCTTTTCGATGGCTCCGTTCCCTGGTTACTAGCACAGACCGACCTGCTGCGGGAAGAGAGATGGGTGGGAATTGGTATCGAGCCGAAACGTCGCCGAGCCAAGGTTTGGCTTTGTCCGGCGCTGTAGGTCTTGTGAATCGCATCTTCAGTTGACTCCTCGGCGTTCAAGCCGGGAGAAACCGTAACAAGAAATATCTGTCGAATGAGAATCCGCGACATTGCATCGACCTCGGTTCCGTTGCCGAGTTTGGTTTGGAATCACTGGCACCAGGCACTTGCAAAGTGCATGCACTTTACCTACGATGCATTGACTTGAATTTGGTGACTCACCATGCGAGACGTTAAACTATGCCTGTGTTGGCTCGAAAACGGCGATGGCGGAAGGTGCTGCGTAGCGAGAATGGGTCGCTAGTGGATGAGGTCTATGAGGCGATCATGGGCCGGATTCTTTCGGGGAAGTTGCCGAGTGCGGGTCCGATTAGCGAGGTTGAGTTGGCGCGCGAGTTGGGCGTGAGCCGGACGCCGGTGCATGATGCTTTGCGGCAGTTGGCTAAAGATGGGCTGGTGATACAGTCGCACAATCGGCGGGCGATTGTGGCGAAGTTCACGGCCGACGACGTGTACGAGATTTTCGAGATGCGCAAGCTGCTCGAAGGACACGCGGCGGAATTGGCGGCGGGGCGGATGGATCGGCGGCAGCTTGTGCCGCTGCGCGAGGCAGCGGAGAGTTTGAAGGACGGGCTGGACGCGGCCGATTGGGCGCAGCGCTGGGCCGACTTCGACGAGACGTTTCATCGCGTGATCGCCACTGCCTCGGGCCTGCCGCGATTGTGCCAAGACATCCTGCGCTATCGCACGCTGCATCGCGGCTTCAACAAACTCTCGACCGATCCCGAAGGATTGCGGCAGGCGCTGGCCGAACACGAAAACATCCTCGACGCGCTGGAGGCCCGCGACGCCCGCGCGGCGCGGCAGCGCATGGTCGCTCACGTCGCCGCGTGGCAGGACCACTTCATTCGTACTTTCCCCGCTACGACCTAACGACATGAATGTACGCTTCGCAATCGCCGCTCTCATTTGCCTGGCCGCCGCGCGGGGGTTAGCCGTTGAATTGCCGCGGCCCGGTGAGTTGCCGCGGGCCGATGGGGACGGATTCCGCCGCACGGTCGCGCCGTTCTTTCAAAGATACTGCATCGACTGTCACGGACCGGATACGCAGGAAGCGAAGCTCGCGCTGCACAACATCGACGCGGACTTGATCGGCGGCGAGCAACTGGAGACGTGGCGCATGATCGGCGAGCAGTTGCAATTCGGCGACATGCCGCCCGAAGGCGAACCGCGGCCCGACGCGGCCGCTCTGCAAGGCGTGCTCAATTGGATTCGGCAGGAGTTGCTAAAGACGCAACTGCCGGGCGTCGTGACGGAAGAGAAACTGCTACTGCCCGAATTCGGCAATTATGTGGATCATCAGTTTCTGTTCGGCCAGCGGCTGCCGCAAGTGGTTCCGGCGCCGCCACGTGTGTGGCGATTGCGGCCGTCGGTATACGACTCGATCGCGCCGCGGCTGGCTGAAGGGGTGAGCGGCCTGGCGAACGCGCTAAATGAACTGGACGGCGCGGAATTCAAGGATTTCGCGTCGCCGTATTTCCTCGACGAGGCTTCGACTCAGCAGTTGTTCGGCAACGCGAAGAAGATCGCCGAGGCTCAACTCGCGCCGAACTCCAGAGATCAGGTCTTCAAACAACTGGTCCGCGACGATGGCTCGCCCGACGCAAAGACGGTCGACGCGGCGATCGAGACGGCGTTTCGCAAAGCGTTGGGGCGTGGGCCGACGGAAGACGAGCGTCAACGTTACTTGGGTCTGTATGAAAAGTCAGCCGGCATCGGCGGCTATAAGTCGGCGGCCAAGGCGCTGCTGACGGCGGTCCTCATGCAGCCCGAGTTCCTGTTTCGGCAGGAGTTGGGAGGCGGCAGACCTGATGAACACGGCCGCGTGCGGCTTTCGCAGCGCGAGATCGCTTACGCTTTGTCGTACGCCGTGGCGAACCAGCCGCTGGACGAGTTCACGCGGGCGGCGGAGGCCGGAGAGTTGGCCACGGCCGAGCAAGTTGCCGCCGCGGTTCGCCGCCGCTTGCAGGACACTTCCATCAACTACGACAAGAACCCGCGAATTATTCAGTTCTTTCGCGAGTATTTTCATTACCCGTTTGCCAGTGAGGTGTTCAAGGACGAGCCGGAAGGAGGTGAACACAAGTCGTCTCTGCTGGTTGCCGATCTGGAGTTGACGATTAAGGAGATTCTGAAGCGGGACCAGCAGGTGTTGGCCGAGGTGCTCACGACGCGGAAGTATTTCGTCAACGCGGGCTACGGGCGAAAGCAGGAAGCCGACAAGATCGTGCCTCGCGACGACAAGACTCGCAAATATCAAACCGCGTTCAATTTGCCGTTGGATTGGAAGTGGGGCGCTCATCTGCAGCCGGTGTCGTTCGCGGAAGATGAGCGGGCGGGCGTGCTGACTCACCCGGCTTGGCTGGCGGCGTGGTCGGGGAATTTCGAGAACCACCCGGTACAGCGCGGCAAGTGGATTCGCGCGCATCTGCTGGGCGGCACGGTGCCGGATGTGCCGATCGGCGTTGACGCTCGCGTACCCGAAGCCGAGCACATGACGTTTCGCCAGCGGTTGAAGATGGCGACCGGCGCGGCGGAGTGCTGGCGGTGTCATCAGAAGATGGACCCACTGGGCGTGCCGTTCGAACGCTACGATCATTACGGGCGGTTGCAACGGCTGGATGCAGGTCAGCCGGTGGACACCAGCGGCAAGATTTCGCGCAGCCCATTCGCCGAGTTGCACCAGGATGTTTCCAGCCCGACGGAGATGATGGAGATTTTGGCCAAGTCGGAGCACGTCGAGCAGGTATTTGTGCGGCACGTGTTCCGCTATTTCATGGGCCGCAACGAGACGCTCGGCGATGCCAATACGCTGCAGGATGCGCACCGAGCGTATCGCGAGAGCGGCGGCAGTTACAATGAACTGGTGGTTTCGTTGCTGAGTTCGGATTCGTTCTTGTTTCGACAAATGTCCATGGAACAAGGAATAACAGAAATATGGAGGACAGAAAGATGACCAGCATGAAGTTTGATCGGCGCACTTTCTTCCGTGGTACAACGCTTGGAATCGGCGGCCTGTACTTCGGATCGTTTATTCGGCAGCTTGAAGCGGCCACCGACGCGGCATCGCGGCCCGCGCGAGTGCTGTTCTTCGTGCAGGGCAACGGCGTCTATCCGGCCGAGATTCAGCCGCAAGGCATCGAGCGGCCGAGGTCGCCTTCGACGTTGGAGGACCGCTCGCTCGCCGGTCACCAGTTGGCGTTCAGCTTTGAGCCGCTGCAACCGTGGACGAACAAGATGACGATGATCCACGGCCTGTCCGGCCGCATCGCCCGCGGCAGCCATAATTCCGGCTTCGCGGCTCTTGGGTGTTGGCCGATGAGCAAGAAGGATTACGGCGAGACGGTGGATGCGGCGATCGCTCGGCAACTGGGCGGTATTTATCGTCATGTCGGCCTGGGCGTCTCGAACGATCCTTCGTCGCTGGTTTACAACGTGACGTCGGCCGGCCGGGGCAAGGCTTTGCCGACGCTATTGAATCCCGTGATCGCTCACCAACAATTCTTCGCCGCCGGTGCCACGGGCGCGGCGCGGAAAGATTTTGACGTCGATACGAACCTGCTGGATTTCATGGCGGACGACGTCAAGCGGATGACCTCGCGGCTGGATGGTTCCGAGAAGGCGAAGCTGGAGCGTTACCTACAAGCATTCGAGGCGATGAGCGGCCGGCAGAGCCAACTGGCAAAGATGGCGGACCGCATTGCCAAAGCGACCCCAGCGATCGATCCGAAACTGGGCATTTTCAACGAGTCGCGGACCGAGCCAACCGGCGTGTTCGATCGCCTGGAAGCTCAGTTCGACATCGCTG
>JBGTKH010000666.1:0-10016 GCA_041744735.1 Pirellulaceae bacterium
ACCGAACGGCTGGCGGAGAATGCGCATGAGATTTGGGCGGCGCAGCGGTTGAAGGATGGCTGGACGTACGGGCCGCGGCGGGATGATCAGCGGAAGGAGCATCCCTGCCTGATTCCTTATGCCGAATTGCCGGACAGCGAAAAGCAGTACGATCGCAATGCGGCGATGGAATCGCTGAAGGCGATCATTGCGCAAGGCTATCAGATCACGCCGCCGCAAGATGCGAATGCGCAGGGGGAGACAGACACGGCGGAATCCGATTTGTCACAACCGGTGAAGGAATTGCTTGCGCACTTCAAGGCGAATGAGAAAACGAAACGGGAATTGGCGGTGATCTTGGAGGCGTGGCGCCAGCGGCGGGCGGGGGATGCGGCGTGGCAGGATTCGGCGGAACCATATCGTTATCTGGGCCAGCGATTACTAAAGCTAGGGTCTGCGCCGGTGGCCCACGTCGTTGCAACGGGGGCGCTGGAACACGAGGTGCCGGGCGCGGACGGGACGACCCAGCGACCTTGGGCGACGGATGTCGAGTTGCGGTTGATCGACGGGTTGTCGCTGGCGCGCATGGCCAGTCCCGAGCCAGCGCAGCGCGTACTGGGGCAATTGCACGACGAGTTGCACATGGACCAGGATCGTCCACTCGACGCGGCCGAGAAGCGCGTGTGGGAAGAAACGCTGGGCATGCTCGGCAGAACGTACAAAGACCAAGCGATGTTGGCCGGCGATTCCGCGGAGCAACAACAGCTCTGGCAAAAATCCGCGGAACTGTATGCGCGGGCCTATCGGTTGACGGGCGGCTATTGGACCGGTATCAACGTGGCGGCGTTGGCGCGGTTGAGCGGTGACGACCAGCGTGCCCGCTCGGTCGCCGAGCAGGTTCGCCGTGAATGTCTCGAAGAATTGGAGCGGTTACTGCAGAAGCAAGCGGCGGGCGAGGCGGCCGACGTGTACTGGCTGCTGGCCACGCTCGGCGAAGCAGCGCTTGTGCTGGGCGATCTTGAGGAGGCCGGCCAATACTATATGGACGCTCACCGGTCCGCGCCCAATCGATTTGGCGACTTGAACGCCACGCGCCGCCACGCGCGCTGGCTGCTGGCGCATGGCGGACACGACGCGGCGCTGCTGGACCGCTGGCTGCCGATTCCTCGCGTCGCGGTTTTTGCGGGGCATATGATCGACCAGCCAGACCGGCCGCGCGAACGATTTCCCGAACGATTAGCGAGCGATGTGAAGGCGGCGCTCCTCCAGTGGCTGCGCCAGCACAACGCTCGCATTGGGTTTTCCTCGGCGGCGTGTGGCGCGGACCTGTTGTTTCAAGAGGCGTTGCACGAACTCGACGGACAAGGCTATGTCGTGCTGCCCTACGACGATCGCGACTTCGAGACCGCCAGCGTGCGGATCTTTGGCGACGGGCGCGACGACGAATGGTCGCGCCGTTATCGCAGCGTGATAACGGACGCGACACAGGTTGTCACCGCATCGCCACAGAAGATGCAAACCGGCGGAATCTCCTACGACTATGCGAATCTGGTGCTGCACGGGTTGGCCACCGTTCAGGCCGCGGAGTTGGAGACCGGTCTGGTGGCGTTGGCGGTGTGGGACGGCAAGCCCGGCGACGGTGCGGGCGGCACGGCCAGCGTGATCGCGCGCTGGCACGGTTTACAAGTCCCCGTGTCGTACGTGAATTTGTCGCGACTGCCGAAGGAAGCCAGCGGGCCATTGCCGGTGGTGACGCTGTCCGAATTGCCGCGCCGGATTTATCGCGGCGCGCGGCGCAAAGAGGCCGATACGCGGGTCATGTCGCTGCTCTTTGGCGACGCGGTGAACTTCAGCAAGCTGACCGAAGAGCAGGTGCCGCGGTTCGTTCAACATTTCTTAGGTCCCATCGCCGATTTGTTGAAGGAGAAATACGGCGACGCCAACCGTGTGCGGAACACTTGGGGCGACGGCTTGTATCTGGTGTTCGACAACGTCCACGACGCGGGCTGCTGTGCGCTGGATATCTGCGAGTTTGTCAACGAGCATCGGGAACAGCAGCGGTGGGCACCATTGGGGCTGCCGGCGGAGTTGAATATCCGCTTGGCGTTACATGCCGGCCCGGTGTTCGGATGCCGCGATCCGGTGACGCGTCAAAAGAATTACACCGGCACGCACGTCAGCCGGGCCGCGCGGCTGGAACCAAAAACGCCACACGGCCAAGTCTACGCCAGCCAAGCCTTCGCCGCACTGTGCGCCGTCGACCGTGTGACAGACTTTCAGTGCGTGTACGTCAAGCAACTCGAATGGGCCAAGCACTACGGCACATTTCCGACGTACGTAGTGCGGCGAACGCACCCGTAACGAACTCGATCGTAGTGCTTCGTCAAAGCTCAATGTTCGGGTCGGCCGATAACGTGGCGTAAGCTTCCAGCTTGCGATCCATGGTGGAAATCGAGTTGGCAAGCAGGATGCTTACCCCACTTTTTAGCCTTAACCAGGTACAACTGCTCGACGATCTCTTCCGCGACGAATACCTCAGCGACGACATCGCCACCACCGTCTACAAGAAGCTCGGCATCCCCACCGACCTCATCGCCCCCAGCCCCGACGGCCGCCCCATCCGCCTCATCGAAGGCCGGCCGATTCGCGAATGGATGTAACGGCGAAGAACTTCGCGCGGCTGCATCGCGAATCTACAATGAAATCATGATCACCATTCAACTCGACGAAGCAAAGCAACAACGCTTCGAACAATTGGCCACGTCCGCCGGTCAAGATGTGTCCGAGTTGGTCCAGCGTATTGTGGATGAGTATCTGGACGCCCAGGCGTGGTGCCAGGATTCCGCCGAGGATTGGGCCGCCGCGTCGGTCGCGTTAGCGCCGGACATCTTGGCCAGCGAGATGTCGAAAGAGCAGTCGGTGGCGAGACGGAGAGTGTGACTCCGTGCGGCCTCGAATTGGCATATCGCCTAACGCTCCTCCCGAGAAAACCAACCGCATTCATCTTGGATGATCTGTGCGCCGCTGAACCGGATTAGACTCGTGCCACGCTCGATTCTCATTTGGATTTGTTGACCGGGTTCGGCGGCGGAGGCTTGCCGGTTTCCTCGGACGCGTTAGTATTCTAGCGAGTTGCTGAGTTGTTGCGCCGGACCAAGGGAGAGTGGTTATGCGACCCCATACACGTTACGAGTCAGAGTCCGAGGATTATCCGGAGGGTGCGGTTTTCGCCCCGCATTTCAATTCCCTACTGCGCAATTGCGATCACGCGAGCCCAAGTAAGCTTGTGGAGGATGTACTACACGACATTCACTGCATCGGTACCAGTTACGATGCCGCATTCATTCCCGATTCACACGGAATACAGAATTCTACATGGCAAGCGATTGCCGGGATCCATCCAGGTATTCGCCGCGTGTTTTCAGAGGGCATAATTCGAATTCTGACTCGAAGTGAATCCGACCTTGTCTCAATCGCGAATTCGCAGGTAAGTCGTGGGAACATTCCTCAAAACCTCGGCATGGACGTGCATTACCTCGATTCCTCGTGCATCGAAACGGCGACTTTTCTCGAAGAGACCAAGCCATTCAAGGTGCTTTACGACCCAAACGATATTCGCTTGGCTGAGTATGCATCGAAACTGCTTGAGAATCGACACGTGCGCGAGAAGTACGACCTAGATTCTCCCGCAAGGTGGCAATTGAGCGAGTTGGCTGTGAAAACCTATGAAGACCAAGGGCATCTTTTCGCGGCTGACGCATTTAACTTCGCGCGGGATGAAAGACACAATCGCCTTTCACGCAATCTGATGGAACAAGACGTAATCTCTCACCAGACATTCTGGACGTCAATTCACGGGATCGCACTGCTAAATTTGCTCGCGATTCCAGTGCTCGTTCCATCGCAGTCGCGGGATTATGCCGGACTCCTTGAGATTCTCACGCGCTGCCACCCCGAAGCGGCAATGCAAGGCGATTTCGAAATTCTCTGTGCGTTCATCGGTAATCCGGCGCGGCTCTATCCACGCGAGACTTTGAGAGACTTCGACAGGATTTTCCATTGTCGTAATTCGCAACACTTCCATCGCGTGCAGTCCTACCGTCCAAGAGTCATCGAAGCTATTCGAAATGCGGTGAAGTTGCTGGATCAAGAGTTCACCGATCCCATTTCCGAACATGCCATCCTTGAGAGAATTGACGAGCACGAGCCTCGTTTGCTCAAGAACTTCTTCAACGCGTCGATTAACTACCTCGGGTTTGTTTCAGAAATCTACGGTATTCATGCAACGACGATACCAGGAAACGACGGGTACATTGAGCAGCGACGTCAGCAGCTTGAAGCCTACGTCTCCGCTCGACAGACATCTTTCTCGACTCGGCTGGCAGGATGGCAACAGACCACAGGGGTACTCACAAGCATGGCGTACCTGGTTGGAAACCCGGAGTATTTTGGCATCCTTACCGCCATCATTGTGCTTATCACGGGCGGCGGGTCGCTCGTGGATTTTGTCCGAACAAAGCGATTTCTTCGTGCACCGCAGGACGAATTGTCAAGGATACAGTCGGCGTCAGGCATGTTTGCCTCAGCTAATGAGGAAGAACTAATTCGGCGCCGGAAACCCAAGCCAAGGTGAGCTTTTGCATATTCGTCACTCGTCGAGTCCCCCACGCAACACGACTTCGTCGTCGGGAAACGCAATCGGCTCCATCACGATGTCTGCCGGGTCGTAGCCTGACGCGTCAACTGCTTCGGCGACTTTGGAAAACTCTTCGTCGCTGGCGATAATGCGGGATCCATCGGGGCTCTAGGCAACGTACTTGCCCGCATACCGATCCAATTCATCAGGCGGGAACTGATGCCGGTTCTTCAGGAATTCTTGCATGTTCATCCAATACATCCTCAACTGCGCGAAAATCAAACGGGCTGCCTTTATTTTACGGGTTGCCGTCGGCCAATGCGAGAATGGCCATCAGCCCAATTCCACTGCGATGGTGCGGGCGCGGCCGGTGGCTTTGGCTTGGCGGAGGGCGTTATCGGCGGCGGCGAGTAGGCGTGTGATTTCGGCCTCGCTGGTGTTTAAGGATTCGGCCAGCCCGGCGCTGGCGGTCAGCGGGCGGCCGTTGGCGGTTTGCAGTCGCTGGCCGATGGTTTGGCGGATCTGCTCGACCATGCCGGCCGCAGTGCCGGGCTTGTGGTTGCCGATCAGCAGCGCGAATTCGTCGCCGCCCAAACGAGCCACATAGTCCTCGCGCCGCGCGGTTTCTACCAGCGCCTGTCCGGCCTCGCGCAAAATCCGGTCGCCGGCGAGATGGCCGAAGTTGGCGTTGACTTGCTTGAGATGATCCAAGTCCAGCAGCGCCACGCACAGCGGCCGGCCGGCATGCGCGGCATCCTGACCGCGCTTTCGCAATTCGGCCTCCCACGCGCGCCGGTTGGGCAGACCGGTCAACGGATCGCTGAGAGCAAGTTGACTCAGCACCATGCGAGCCCGCTTGTCGTGCCGCTGCTCGCGCCTCAGCCGCACGATTGCGGCCAGCAGCAGACACGCCAACTTCAATTCGCGCCGCGTGAAGTCCGATGGCAGCGACACGTCAGCCACGGCGCTGGTGCCGATCGACACCACGCCGATTTCGCCGCGCGCCAAATGCTTGTTGTGAGCCGCCAGCGCATCGCCCACGACGGCTCGATCCGCAACGATCACGTCCAGCTTGGCATCCGCCGGTAGAGCCGCCGCGCCCTGCCACAGCCGCACGTCGGCCGAGGAGAGCATCTCCGCCCAGTGCGTTTGCCGCTGGGCGTCGTCGGTCAACAGCAAAATCGAAACCGGCTCGCTGATCATCACGGCATTATAACGTAGGATGGACGCCCTCGTCCGTCCGATGTTTTGCGCCGCATGCTGGTCGGACGAGGGCGTCCAACCTACAGCGGTCGCCGCATCCTCCTGCTTGCAGCGCGGCCCGCCAGTGATAAAATCATTCCAGCGCGACTATCGAACTGCGATTCCCTTTCCGCTGGCGGACCTCTCATCATGAGCACCGAAGTGGTGGATTTCGGCACGATCCCGGATACTTGGACTCGCCGTCATTTGTTGGATCTGGAGCGTCTGTCGGCCGAAGAGATAAACGTAATTCTGGATTCGGCATTCGCTTTTAAAGAGGCCACCGACGGCTGCAAACGGAAGCTGTCGGTCCTGCAAGGCAAGACGCTGGCCAATCTGTTCTTCGAGAATTCGACGCGCACGCGGAACAGTTTTTCGCTGGCCGCCCGCCGCTTGGGCGCCGACACGGTTGAGTTTTCCTCGTCCGGCAGCAGCCTGTCGAAGGGGGAGACCGTGATCGACACCGCGAAAAACATTGAATCCATGAACGTGGACGTGATCGTGGTCAGGCATCACACACCCGGCACTCCACATCTGCTGTCGAACAACGTGCAATGCGCCGTCGTCAACGCCGGCGACGGCCCGCATGAGCACCCGACGCAGGGGCTGCTGGACATTATGACCATCCGCGAACACCGCGGCGAAATCGCGGGGCTGACCGTGGCTTTGGTCGGCGACATCGCTCACAGCCGCACGGCCCGCTCGAATATATGGGGGCTGAAGAAGCTGGGAGCACACGTGATCGTCTGCGGCCCGGCCACGCTGGTGTCGCGGCGCTGGGAAGAGTTGGGTGTGGAAGTGGCGTATAGTCTGGACAAGATTCTGCCGCGCTGCGACGTGCTGAACTTGCTGCGCATCCAATTCGAGCGACAATACACGCGGCCGTTCCCCTCCGTGCGCGAGTACGCCCTGCTGTACGCGATGAACCGCGAACGGATGGCCCGTGCCAAAGACGACATCCTGATCATGGCCCCCGGCCCCATCAACCGCGGCGTCGAGGTCACGCCCGAAGTCGCCGACGGCCCGCATTCGGTGATCCTCGACCAAGTGACCAACGGCCTGGCGGTGCGGATGGCGGTGCTGTGGTTGGTGACGGGAGTGGATGAGGGATGAAGGATGAGCGATGAAGGTCGAGAGTTGATCGTGAAAAGTACTAAGCTGAAACCTAAGAACCAACTCACGTGTCGTGTCTACTTCCCATTCCGTCCCCTACGTCCCATTCCTCCCATTCATCACTCACGAATTAAAAGCTGAGAATTAGCATCCCGCCTTGCCCGAAAGGTGAATCCAATGTCCACCACGTTGATCCGCGGCGGCCACGTCATCGATCCTAGCCAGAACATGGATCGCGTGACAAGCGTGCTCGTTCGCGACGGACGGATTGCCGGCTACGATGTGTCGCCGAACGGCCAAGACGAGATCATCGACGCGGCCGGCAAGATTGTGGCTCCGGGGCTGATTGACACGAACGTTCAATTGCGCGAACCGGGCTGCGAGGAAGATGAGACGATCGACACCGGCACGGCGGCGGCGGTGGCCGGCGGGTTCACTTCGATCGCTTGCCTTCCGAACACCGACCCGCCGCTGGACACACAGGCCGGCGTGGAATTCGTGCAGCACAAAGCGGCCCGCGCACGCAACTGCAACGTGTACGTGATCGCCTGCGTGAGCAAGAACCGCGACGGCAACGAACTGGCCGAGATCGGCTCGCTGGTCGAAGCCGGCGCCGTGGGCTTTAGCGACGCCGACCGGCCGATTCACAACCCGGAATTGCTGCGCCGGGCGCTGGAATACTGCTTGATGTTCGACAAGCCGATTCTAAATCACCCCGAAGTGCCCGAGCTATCGCGCGGCGGCGTGATGCACGAGGGGCTAACGTCGCTGGTGCTCGGCCTGACCGGCATGCCGGCCGAGGCGGAAGACGTGATGACCGGCCGCGACATCCGGTTGTCGGAAGCCACCGGCGGCCGGCTGCATCTGCTGAACATCTCCAGCAGCGGCAGCGTCGAACTGCTGCGCCGTGCCAAAGCCCGCGGCGTGCGCGTGACCGCCGGCATCTGCCCGCAGCATTTTTCGCTGACCGACGAACTGCTGCGCACCTTCGACGCCAACTGCAAAACCAACCCGCCGCTGCGTTCGCAGGATCACGTCGACACTTGCATCTCCGCGTTGAAAGACGGCACGATCGACGTCATCTGCAGCGGCCACGCCCCGCGCGCGTCGGAAAAGAAAATGCAGGAACTGGACCAGGCCCCGTTCGGCATGGTGAACTTGGAAACGACGCTGGCGCTGGTCGTCACCAAACTGATCGAACCGGGCCATCTCGACTGGTCCACCGCGCTGTCAAAATTGACCGTCAACCCCGCTCGCATCCTGAAGCTGGACCGCGGCACGTTGCAACTCGGCGCCGTCGCCGACATCACCATCATCGACCCCGCCGCCCGCTGGACCGTCCGCCCCGACCGCTTCCGTTCCAAAAGCAGCAACACCCCGCTGTCCGGCTGGGAACTCAAAGGCCGAGCCACCCAAGTCATCATCGGCGGCCAGCCGAAACTGGCTGCCCGATGAACTGCTGGGCCTAGTGCCAGGAGTCGATTGAGTGCGAGATGATATAATGATTCTGGCAAGTTGAGATCGTTGGGAGGCCCGAGCGCCGAACGAAAGGCCGGCCGTCGTATCTTGTCGAAAGGTAGTCTAATGATCAAGGCGATATTCAAAGACGGTGTGATCCAGCCCGTGGAAAAGCTGCCCGAGGATTGGTCCAACGGGCAGGAACTGATTATCGACATTCCCGATCCCTTGGACGAACCCGCCGCAATTGACGCCTGGGCCAGCGAAGTGGAATCGTTGGCGGCAGCCATCCCTCGCGAAGAGCACCAGCGGTTTCGAGCGGCGCTGTCCGAGGCCGAGGCCCGGCGCACTGTGACGGTGGATGGGAAACCAGCCTTCGAGATGCTGCCCATCAAATCGGACGATCCCGATTTCGTCGACCGCCTGCTGGCCACGAACCCGGAGTTCCAGCGTTTGCTGGACGAACGTCATCAAGAAAGCATCGCCGGAAAGGTGTCCTCGCTGGAGGCCGTGCGAAAACGTTTGGAACAGACGGACCGGTGAACGGCAGACGAGGCGGACCCGCAACGCAATGGCGAATACCGCATCGCCGATAAACTGCCGGCCATTGGTCCGGCCCGCGAACCGCCCAGCGAAATCGCCGATGAAATGCGCGATCTCTAGGAACAGGCGTACGCACACCGAGAGTTGATTGCTTCTTAGGCGCGAGCCGCCTAGAGTCGCCTCCCCTTTCATTCCCCCGTCGACGTATAATGGAACGCATCGAATTCGCGGAGAGGATCGAACTGCAACCCGCCACGAAATCCAGGGTGAAATGTAGTCGTTCTCGATGGGATCAGTGAGCACATGAAGTTCCAGGTTGTCCTGACGCCGAGTGCCGATGCTGACCTGGGCTACTTAAAGGTCTTCGAACAGCGTGTTATTCTTGGCGCGATCAAGGTGCATCTGACTGTGGATGCAAACGTGGAAACCAAACGCCGAAAGAAGCTCACGCAGCATCCGGTCGCGCCCTGGGAATTGCGAGTAGGAAAGTACCGCGTGTTCTACGAGTTGGAGGAGCAAGCAATGGTCAAAATTGTGGCCATCGGGCACAAGGAACACAACCAACTATTCATTCGGGGAAAGCGAGTTGAATTATGATCACCCTCGATTTGCGCCAGACAGCGATTTCGGTGGACGAATTGCTGCAACTTGCCAGCGACGACGCCGTGCGGATCGTCAACCAGGATGGGAACGAGTTTGTCGTCGAAGCTGCGGACGCATTTGACCGCGAAGCGGCTGAGCTTGGGCAAAGTGCTAATTTCATGGCTTTTTTGGCCGAGCGATCAAAGGAAAGTGGTAGCGTGTCGCTGGATGAAATCGAGCGCCGCTTAGCACAAGCAGAACCGTAGAGGCTGGACCAGTTCAACGAGCTTCGCGAGCGAGCCACGAGCCACACGCTAGGCCGCGTGAGGTGGTGACCAAAATCCGGGCGCGCCCAGGGCTTAGTTTTGACCGGGTTGATTGGTTTCGAATTGAATTGGCGTTTGGTAGCCGATGCTGGAATGCTTTCGCTCGCGGTTGTAGTAAGCGAAGTACTCAGCCAGTT
>JBGTKH010000667.1:0-3749 GCA_041744735.1 Pirellulaceae bacterium
CGCACGAACGCCGCCACAACGTCCCACAGCGAAACCTTCGTCACCACCGGCCGCGCCGGGCGAATTCGATCCGTATCATCGCTGGCTGGCAATTCCGCCCAGCGAACAGCCGCCGGACCATTATCGGCTGCTCGGTCTGGCGTATTTTGAAAACGATGCCGACGTGATTCAGCACGCGGCCGACCGGCAGATGGCTCACATCCGCCGCTATCAATTGGGCAAACACGCGCAGCAGTCACAACGGATTTTGAACGAGTTGGCTTCCGCCACTCGCAACCTGCTGCAGCCGGAAACGAAGGCCCGTTATGACGACGAATTGCAAGCCAAGTTCGATGCCCAGGGTCTCGCGCCGCCGGCCGGACAAGACACGGTTGCCGACGCCGACGCGCCCGCCGAGATCGATTTGGACGGGGCCGCGTTCGGCGAATACTATTTGTTGGATCATCTCGCAACGGGCGGCACCGGCCAAGTGTTCAAGGCCGAGCATCGCACGATGGGCCGCATCGTGGCGCTCAAGGTGCTCGCCGGCGAGGCCACGCAGTCGCCCGACATGGTCAGCCGCTTCCGCCGCAAAATCAAAATCCTGGCCCGGCTGCATCATCCGAATTTGGTAGCCGCCTACGACGCGGGCGAGCGCGAAGCCACGCATTTCCTGACGATGGAATACGTCGACGGCCGCGATCTGATCGCCCTATTAAAACAGAAGGGCAAGCTGGAAATCGGCGAAACGATTGGCTACTTCCTGCAAGCCGCCGCGGGGCTGGGCTACGCTCACTCGCACAACATCATTCATCGCAACGTCAAGCCCGCGAATCTGCTGGTCGACCGCCAAGGCGTGGTCAAGGTAATCGGCTTGGGCATGGCCTTGTTCGCCGGCGACCCGTCGCTGTCCGACATGGACGGCCCGCTGGAGATGGCCGAGCAAGGCCAGATCATCGGCACGGTCGATTACATGGCCCCGGAACAAGCCATCGACAGCAGCAAGGTCGACGCCCGCGCCGACATCTACGCGCTAGGCTGCACGCTGTTCACTGTCTTCGCCAAGCGGCTCATGTTCCCCATCGAATCCGCCCGCCGCAAACTCCTCTCCCACCGCCACCAACCCGCCCCCAGCCTGCGAGCCATCCGCCCCGACGTCCCCGAAAGCCTCGAAGCCATCTACCAAAAAATGGTCGCCAAACAACCGGCTGACCGGCACCAAACTATGGAAGAAGTCATCGCAGCCTTCCGCTCCGCGCGCTCAGCGTAGGGCGGTGTCAAGCGTGGCCGTTAGGCGCCGATACACGAACATGGAGTGGATCTGAGGCAGTCATCACAAATCACTGGATGTCCCCGACTTCACGTCGGGGGAGGTTCACCATCAACCTAATCTCTCTTCACGTTGGAGTTGATGCCCCCGCTTCATGCCGGGGGAGTTTCACCTTTCCACGCGCCGTGTCGAATGATGAACGAAGAATGCGAGCGCAGCCAGGAGGTCAGTAGCACCAAAGCGGTGAGCCCTGCTGCCAGCGCGCGAATCCATTTACCGGTCATTTCGCCGCCCCAAGTCGCTCGATCAACACACTGCCAACGCGATGCAGACTGCGAGTCCGACCAGCGCGCCAAGTGAATGCGTAACCTGCGCGGGAAATGGCGCCGGTTCGTCGCTCACGGGCACCACAACGCAGCACCAAGCGATCGCATAAGTTGCGATGTTGGCGACCAGCGCACAAACCACCGTCAGCATCATCACACTTGGAAAACCCACGGCACAACCGATCCAGGCGCTGAACGCCATCTGTGCCTTTACGCAACCGGCTCCGAGTTCTAGGCGAGCGTAAAACGGAATCGAGATCACCAGCGCCACGACCGTTGCGGCGATGCTGGCGCCAAGTCCGCCGCCCGCCGATGGAATCCCGATATCCGCACTGATCAGCCCGCCAACGACCCAGCCAGCCAAAATCGCCGTTAGAGTCAGCACATTCGGCACATTCTGCCGAGTGAATTGCAAGACCGCGGCGATCAACATCACCAGTACGGCAATCCCGAGCGGCCAATAGCCAATTGCGACGAGGTGCATTACGCTCTCCCTTAGTGGTGCGGACGATCGGTTCGACGGGTGCCCAATTGCATCAAGCCTTCACATAAAACATAGGGCGCTTTTGGAATGGCGGAGGCAGAGCGGCACCGCGTGAACGGGGCGGCCGAGAATGACTGGAAGGTTGTTCTCGCACTGTCGGTTGTTTCGTTGGCCGGCGCGTTGGCGAGCGTGCTGGTCGCCATGCTGGCTCATTTCGCTTACGACTTCGTGCAATTTGTCCGTGTGTGGCCAACTTCTTGACAACACGGCCGGTTCATGCAGAATGACCGAAGCAATGTCTGGAAGCCCATTGCAGCAGTTCTCGGCGGCGTGCGGCTGCCGGACGACGCCGTCAGAGCGATCACGTTGAAAGTCACCGGCGGGAATTATGAAGTCACGATCGAAGGGGAAAAGGAACCGGACAAAGGCACAATCACGCTCGACACGACCACAACTCCCAAACGCATGACCATCAAGAGCACAAACGGTCCAAACCGCGGCAAGACCTTTCTTGCCATCTATGAAATGAAGGACGCCGTTTCGATGCGGGTCTGCTACGACCTGTCGGGCAAGGAGTTTCCGATGGAGTTCAAAGCACCGCAAGGCACACTGCTTTACCTCGTCGGCTACCGGCGGCAACCAGCACAACAAGCCGAGACAACAGTGCCGAAATAGCACACGCAGAACCACCGAGTGACAGTTTCCATACAATCAGCCAGCAGGTGTCCTTGTCATCGCGAAAGCGGCCCATGAAGTCATTCTCTGAGCTGACCAGAAAAGAAAAGGGCATCGAACTGCTGCGGTGGATCAGCGTCCTGCCAGCGGCCGTGCTCGGCGATTACGCTGGTTACGTCATCGGTGGAATCTTGGTATGGCTCGCCCTGACTGTCGGACTGGTCAATCCTCCGAGTGATGATTCGGGCTTCAACCGATCCTTGCGGTACTTGATATGGATGTTCCCAAAGGGCGTGGCCTGTGTGATAGCAGGAGCCAAGACGGCACCACGATGTCGTCTCGCAACAGCCAGCGTTGTGGCTGTCCTCTGGATGCTTTGGACTGATATGATTCACCGTTTCGCAGGCCCAACCGTCGTCGCCACGGCAGTGGCGGCTGGTTGCGGGGTTGCTTTCATCTTCGTCTCAGAGAAATCGAAAACCAGGCCTAAATAACATCGTCAGCGCACGGCTGCCACGGGCGACGGACCCTGCTTTCAAGTCACAGCGGTTGGTACAATTATCGAATGCCAAGCGGCATTGCCGGTCCGAAAGCGTGTTGGTTACGATAAACAGATGAGTTGCTTGTCACGTATTAAACCAACCAATCAGGAATTGGACGAATGATCTTGCCGCTTCACACCGATCCGCCGCCGCTGCACGAATCGGAAGACGGCGTGGTACGGATTTCGGGAACGAGGATTCCGCTAGAGCGAGTTGTCCGCGCCTTCCTGGCCGGAGCGACACCGGAACAGATCGTCCAGGACTTTGATGTCCTAACGATCGAACAGGTGTACGCGGTTGTCAACTACTATCTGCACCATCGCACGGAAGTCGACGCATACTTGGCCAATGCGGAAGAGGATGCGTTAAACATCCAAGGGGAAGTTCAGCAGAAGTGCGATCCTGCCGGAGTTCGCGCCCGGCTGCTCGCAAGGCGTTCCGCACCGGCGGGTTGACATGATCCGTTTCCTGAC
>JBGTKH010000668.1:0-5509 GCA_041744735.1 Pirellulaceae bacterium
CCACGCCCTACGATCCCGATCGATACCTGAACGCCATGAAAGCCAAAAATCACCCGCTCCTCGAATTCCTGATCACCCAATAGAAAAATCTACAAACCACCACTTGCCAACAGCTCAGATGTCTGGAAGCTTACGCCACGCATGAAGATTTACACCAAAACCGGCGACAGCGGCGAGACGGGGTTGTTTGCCGGGCCGCGCGTGCGGAAGGACGATCTGCGGATTGAAGCGTACGGGGCCGTCGATGAGTTGAATTCGGTGCTGGGCATGGTGCGAGCTGAACAGCCGCCGACGGACATCGAACGGTTGTTGGCGAGTATCCAGAATGAACTGTTTGCGGTGGGCGCGGAATTGGCGACGCCCGACCCTGTGAAACACGGTACCGACTTGATTGGCGACGCGCACATCACGGCGCTCGAAGCCGCGATCGATCGATACGAAGCGGGCCTCGAGCCGCTCAAGCAATTCATCTTACCGGGCGGAACGAAAGCGTCCGCGGCGCTGCATCTGGCCCGCTCGGTCTGTCGCCGCGCCGAACGCCGCATCGTGACGCTGTTCGACGAACCAAACTCGCACATCTCCGAGCGGATGATTCGTTACTTGAACCGCCTGAGCGATTTGCTGTTCGTGCTGGCTCGCGCCGCCAACGCGGCCGTGGATCGAGCGGATGAACCCTGGCAGAAACCAGCGAACCGATAGCCCATTCCCGGCTAAAATCGGAACTTTTCCGCACGAATTTGAAAATTTGGCTTGGGGTTCTTTACTTGCAGAGGTTCCGTAGTTACGCTGTGAACTCTGAAATCGCGGTTTTGTGACAGGCATCTGGCGGTTGATTCCAACTGGCAGGCAAGACTACGATCGGCCGACGATGCGGCGGGACGTGGCGTTCCGACCGGCGGCGCATTAGGCCATCTGGGTAGCGGCGCATTCTTTCGCGTAGGGGGACCTCGCAGATGAGTTTTCGCAAGTTACTGTTTGTCGTCGGTTGCTGTTTGCTGCTCGGACTATTGGCGGCTTTCCCGTGCGCGGCTCAAGAGAGCCCGCCGGCGGACGCCAACACGGCCCCGGTCGCTGAGATTTGGACCGTGAACGTCGGCCTGGACACGATCTGGGTGTTGTGCACTGCCTTTCTCGTCTTCTGGATGAATGCCGGCTTCGGATGCGTGGAATCCGGTCTTTGCCGGTCCAAAAATGCCGTCAACATCTTGGCCAAAAACTTTGTGGTCTTCGCCATTTCTTCGTTGGCGTACTGGCTGATGGGATTTGCCATCATGTTCGGCACGGGGAACGACTATTTGGGCACCTCGGGATGGCTTGTGAAGGGAGCCGACAATAGTCCCGTGACTGCGTCGCTCGCGTCGCTGGTTAAGGCCGACATCAACGAACAATACGAAATCGATCTGGATAAGCCCGAGACCGCAGCCAAGTACGAGGCTCTGCTCGAAGACATCGGCGCGCAAAATGATAAAGCCACGGCCGAGACGACCAAGTTGGATCAGAGTTTCAAAGTCTCGCTGGACATTCCGGATGAGGGTAAGTTTGAACGCACCTATCCGGCCAGCAACTTTTATTGGGGCGTCTATGGCGCGATCAGTTGGACAGGCATCCCGTTGATGGCCAAGTTCTTCTTCCAACTGGTGTTTGCCGGCACGGCGGCGACCATTGTGTCCGGCTGCGTGGCCGAGCGAATTCACTATAATTCGTTCATGCTGTTCACGGTTTTCCTCGTCGCCTTAAGCTATCCCGTCACCGGCCATTGGATTTGGGGCGGCGGGTGGTTGCAACAACTCGGATTTTGGGACTTCGCTGGTTCGACGGTCGTGCACAGCGTCGGCGGCTGGGCGGGTTTGGCGGGAATTCTGCTGCTCGGGGCTCGTATTGGAAAATTCCGCGACGGCAAACCGCAAGCCATTCCCGGTCACAGTATGGCCCTGGTTTTCTTGGGCGGATTGATCCTGTGGCTAGGTTGGTTTGGCTTTAATCCTGGCAGCACGATGGCCATTGCGGGTTCGTATGCCAAGGATGCGTCGAACATCGTCATCACCACTAACCTGGCGTGTTCGGCCGGCTTGCTGTCCGCAACAATTCTGGCCTGGGTCATGCTCGGAAAGCCCGACTTTACCATGACGGTCAACGGGGCTTTGGCCGGCTTGGTGGCGGTCACAGCGCCGTGCGCCTGGGTGACAGCCGAGGCCGCCGTGGCCATCGGACTCATCGGCGGCATCTTGGTGGTGCTGGGGGTGTTGACCTTCGATCGCTTAAAGATCGACGATCCCGTGGGTGCCTTGTCGGTTCACTTGGTGAACGGCATTTGGGGCACGTTGTCTATCGGGCTGTTCGCAAACCCGGACGGGGTCGGATATAGTGCCGGACCGCTAAAGGGATTATTGTACGGTGGCGGTGTCGAGCAATTGACGAAGCAAGCCATCGGCGTGGTGGCCGTTGGCGCACTGACATTTGTGGGAGCCATCGTGGTTTGGAGTATAATTAAAGCGACGATCGGCATTCGTGTCGAACCCGAATACGAAATGAAAGGGTTGGACGCGAGCGAAATGGGAATGGAAGCCTACGCTCCGGACACGGTCGCGTAAGGCACGATATAGAGCGTTATCAGTTCACCAAAACATTAACTCCTTATCATCACACCATTGGTTGAGGGAGCCGAATCATGAAAAAAGTAGAAGCTATTATTCGTCACTTCAAACTCGAAGACGTTAAGAACGCGCTGACCGAAAAAGGCATCCACGGGATGACCATCACCGAGGTCCGCGGTTTCGGGCGGCAGAAGGGGCACACCGAAATGTACCGCGGCACAGAGTACGCCGTCGATTTCGTCCCCAAAGTGAAGGTCGAAGTCGTCTGTTCGGACGGTAACCTGCAGCTCGTCATCGACACACTGCTGAAGATCGCTCAGACCGGGCAGATCGGCGACGGCAAGATTTTCGTTAGCAACTTGGAAAACAGCATCCGCATTCGCACCGGCGAAACGGGCGAAGACGCGCTGTAGTTGTAGCTCTGAAAATCGCATACACAGGGACCCGGCTTCCGCGAGAAGCCGGGTCTCTTTTTGCGCTGTAGGTTGGGACTCCGTCCCGACCCAACGTCAACATCACGGTCGGGACAGAGTCCCAACCTACAGACGAAACGTGCCGGTAGTGGTACATTTTGGTAGCCGAAGTCGTGAGACTTCGGAAGTGTCACCACTTCCGCTACGGCAACTTGTACCACTACTAACGTGCCCTACGCACTGACGGAGACGTGCGGCGCGCGTTATAATTCACTCTCTCTTCCGCACGCGAGATATAACCTAACACGATGCAATCTGGTGTTCGATTACGTTCCGCCGTGATCGCGGCTCGGCAGCAGTTGGCCGAGGGGCGCGAGAAGTTGCGACAGCAGCACAACGGTGGCTCGCCGGGTGTGCAGGTCTGTGCGCTGAATACGTCGCTGATTGAGGACTTGCTGCTGGAACTGTACGAAGCGGCGCTGGCCGATCTGAGCGAAGCCGATGCGGCGGCCGTCGAAGAGGGTGTGGCCCTGGTAGCTCACGGCGGGTTCGGCCGCCGCGACATGGCCCCCTTCTCCGACGTTGACCTGATGCTGTTGCACACGCCGGGCGTCGGACGGCAGGTGGTGCCGCTGGCCCGCCGCTTGTCGCAAGACGTGGTGGATGCGGGACTGCAATTGGGCTTCAGTACGCGCACGCCAAGCCAAGCCTGTACTCTGGCACTCAAGGACGCAACGATTTTCACGTCGCTGGCCGAGGCCCGCCGCGTGGGCGGGAGCCAAGAGTTATTCGAGATTTTCGCCGCGCGGTTTCGCCGCGCCGCCGGTTGCTGGTCGCGCAACCTGATCGCGCAAGCGGAAAAGGCGCGGCTGGAAGAACGACGGAGATACGGCGAAACCGTCTATCTGTTGGAGCCGAATATCAAGCGATCTCGCGGCGGTTTGCGGGACATTCAATTAGTGCGCTGGGTCGGTTTTGCCCGCTATGGTGAAGTCGATCCCGAGGGACTGCACCGCGCGGGCATTCTCTCCGGAGATGACCGCGACAAGCTGCGGCAGGCCCGCGAGTTTCTGCTCCGCCTGCGCAACGAACTGCACTTTCACGCCGGCAATGCCTACGACGTGTTGGACCGCAGCGAACAACTGCGAATCGCCAAGCACTATGGCTTTGCCGGGGACGACGGGTTGCTGCCGGTCGAACGCTTCATGCGCGAGTACTTTCAGCATTCTGGTGAAGTGCGTTACACGGCGGCGCATTTTCTGGCCAGCGCCCGTCCGCGAGCGCGCGTCGCGTTGCTGCTGCAGCCGCTGGTCGGCCATCCGGTCGAGAGCCACTTCCTGGTCGGGCCGGTGTACGTCAGCGCCACGCGGCAAGGCTTGGAAAAGATTCGCGGCGACCTGGCCCAAGTGCTGCGACTGATGGATCTGGCCAGTTTGTACGACAAGCGCATCGACCACCACACCTGGCAAGCGATCCGCCAGACGATGGCCAACGGGCCGCCTGTGGAGTTGTCGCCGGAAGTGTGCGAACGATTCTTGTCGCTGATTTCCCAGGCGGGGAATTTGGGCGAGTCGCTCCGGCGGCTGCATCAACTGCGCGTGTTGGAAAAGCTCATCCCGGCGATGAGCCACGCCCGTTGCCTGCTGCAGTTCAACGAGTACCACAAGTACACGGTCGACGAGCATTCGATCCGCGCCGTCGAACGGGCCATCGAATTCCACAGCCACCCGGGCACGCTCGGCGAAGTCTATCGCGGCATCCGCGACAAACGCACGCTGCACTTGGCGCTATTATTGCACGACCTGGGAAAGGGCTACGTGGAAGATCACAGCGACGTGGGCCTGCGCATTGCCGCCGAGACAGCGCGGCGGCTGGGACTGCCCGAACGCGAGGCGGAGACGCTGAAATTCCTGGTGCACAAACATCTCGTGATGTCGCACTTGGCTCTACGTCGTAACTTGGAGGACGAATCGGAAGTGCTGAAATTCGCCGTCGCAGTCGGATCGCCCGACGTGCTGCAGATGCTGTACGTGCTCACATGTGCCGATCTGGCGGCCGTCGGGCCGGGCGTGTTGAACCAGTGGAAGTTGAATCGGATCACCGATTTGTACTATCGCACGCTGCGGCACGTGGCCGGCGACACGCCGGCTTCTGATTCCGACCAGCGCTTGCGCAGCCGCCGCGACGAGGTCCGCACGTGCGTTCCCAGCCGGCAGCGCGGCCCGTGGTGGGACCAGCAGATTGCCGCCCTGCCCCGCAGCTATCTGTTCGGCAACACGCCGCAGTATATCGTCGAGGAACTCGGCCGGCTGCAAGACCTGCCGCCCAACGACGCCGTCGCCTGGGGCCGCTTTCGCGAGGACTTCAAGGCGGTTGAATACTCGATCGGCACGTACGAACAAATCACGCCCGGCATCTTTCACAAACTGACCGGGGCGCTGACCAGTCAGGGCTTACAGATTCTGTCGGCCGAAATTCACACGCTGGCCGACAACCTGGTGC
>JBGTKH010000669.1:0-3784 GCA_041744735.1 Pirellulaceae bacterium
CAACAGCGCCGGCCTTTCCGCCCGGTGACAATTGACGTGACGCGGACTATGTCACGTTGCGACAGTTCATTTCTAATTCCCGGCCGTCTTCATTGGATGCTCAAAAGCCGTCCGATTACCGCGGCAACGCAAATGTATCCAAGCCCAGCCAAGATACCCGTTAACTGCACTTTTTCACGGTGGTAGCAAGCTGCACAAACCATTGCAAAGCCAATGATGGCGAGCGTTATCGAAGCGGGATTCGTAAATGCACCGCTGAGTGACATGGCAAGCACCAGAATGAAAACGAACACGGACCGTAGCGAGAAGCGAAACCGTTCGCCATTGCGGGCAGGCTTGCGATTGTCGGCACGATATTCCACCTGGATGCCCTCGCCGAAACACGGTCCAAGATTCATGGATGCTTCAGGTATCAAGACGGTTTTTCACGATCGATTACGCGATTCTACCAAACCGACGCGGCGGCGGAAAAGAAGTAACGTGGTCCGAGTTCGCGCGACGCCCCCGCTATTTCGACATGTCTCCAGGCACTAAGCTTAGTTGCCGTGCGGAATCAAGCGTAACGACTAGCGGGGAGAATCTGCCGACATGGATTGGATGACGCCATTTTTTCTATTGGCGGAAAAATCAACAGCGGCCCATGCGCCAGCCGCGGCTGACGGTCCTGGCTGGCTGACAGCTTTGTACTTGTTGGTGGCGATTATCTTGGTGTTGCTGAACGGCTTCTTCGTGCTCGCCGAGTTCGCCATCGTCAAGGTACGTGCCAGCCGCATTGAACAATTGGCGCGTGAGGGAAGGCCGCAGGCCAAGATCGCTCGCGAGATGGTTGTCCATATGGACAACTATTTGTCGGCGACGCAATTGGGAATCACTGTCGCCAGCCTGGGTCTCGGCTGGATCGGTGAACCGGCGTTTGCACAATTGGTGCAAGCGGTTGTCGGGCTGCCGAATTGGTGGTCGCCCGGCACGAGCCATGCGATTTCCGCGGTCGTAGCGTTTGTGATCATTACGTTCTTGCACATTCTGATAGGGGAATTGGCGCCGAAGAGTATGGCGATCCGCCGCGCCGAACAATGCGCGTTGGCCGTCGCGCGGCCGATGCGCGTGGCTTACTTACTCTTTTATGTGCCCATGATCACGCTGAACGGTGCGTCGAATCTGATCCTGAAGCTGATCGGCTTGGAAGCCGTGCCAAAGGAAGTCGCTCACAGCGAACAGGAGCTGCGGATGTTGCTATCGACCGCCCAGACCAGCGGCGGGTTTTCGCTCAACCGGCTGATGCTGTTGGAGAACATCTTCGATCTCGGCAGCCAATCGGTAAAAGAAGCGATGCTGCCGTGGCCGCAGGTGCAAAAACTCTCACTCTCCGCCAGCCGCGAGGACGTGATGCGCGCCGTGTCCGACAGTCGCTATTCGCGCTATCCCGTGGTCGATCCGGCGACGGGAACGGTCAGCAGCTATCTGCTCGTGAAGGATTTATTGGTCGTGTCGCCCGGAACCGGCGACTGGACGAAGATCTTGCGGCCGTTAAAGGTAGTGAAGCCGAACGACAATCTTGAATCCACGATGCAGCAGTTGCAGCGCGATGGCGCGAACATGGCGGTGGTCATGAGCAACGGCCGGCCGATCGGCTTGATTACGCTGGAAGATATTTTGGAGGAAGTCGTCGGGCGCATCGAAGACGAATACCCGCGCCTGCCGCGTCTGTATTTGAAAGACGCGCTCGCGGCCGGCGGCATTGTTTTGGATTTGGACGCCACGACTCCCGAAGACGCAATTCGCGAGCTGGCCGCCGCGATTCCGCCCGAGCGTCTTCCGCCCGGCGCCGACATCACTGATCTGGCGCTGACTCGCGAACGGCAAATGCCCACCGACGTGGGTCACGGCATCGCCATCCCGCACGCCCGCTGTCCGGGCCTGGAACGTTCGGTCATGGTCTTAGGTCGATCCGTTGAAGGCATCGCGTTCAACCCGCAGACCGGCACGCTCGTGCGGCTGATCTTTCTGTTGGTCACGCCCGCCGAACGCCCGCAGACGCAGGCTTTCTTCCTTGCACAACTGGCCAGCGTTGCTCAAAGCGAACTCGTGCGCGAACGGATCGCGCGGGCTCAATCACCACAGGAAGTCGTCGACATCATCACCGCCGCCGACCCGGCGATTACCGGTTGAGATGTAAGCAAGCCAACGATTTCGCGAAAGCCGCAGGGATTCGAGGCGACCAACCTCGCGCTTGACGCGCATCCGCCCGAGTCGTAGATTGTAATACAGTGCGTATTACAGGAGATATACATGACGATTTCGTTGCGGCTCGACGACAAATTGGCACAGCAATTGGAAGCAGTCGCTCGCGAGCGGGGCGTTTCCAAATCCGAAGTGGTTCGGCTGTGCCTGGAAGATTATCTGGCGCGGGAGCAAGCGCGGCCGACGGCTTGGGAATTGGGCAAGGAGTTGTTTGGCCGCCACAGTAGCGGCCGGTCCGACTTGTCGGAGAATTGCGAACAAGTTTTACGCGAGTTGATGCATGCCAAAGCGCGTCGTCGTTGACACGGGGCCGCTGGTTGCTTTGTTCGACAAATCCGACAAGCACCATTCACAAGCCCTCACGTTCGTCCAAGTGGTCCGCGGCGAATTGGTCTCGAACCTGGCGGTCGTGACGGAAGTGATGTACCTGCTGTCCCTCGCCGGATCGCAACGGGATTTTCTGCGGTGGGTCGACGCGGGCGCGGTTACGTTGATCGACGTGGAACATCAAGACTTTCCGCGAGCTATCGAATTGATGGATAAGTACGCAGATCTGCCAATGGACTTCGCTGACGCTCTAACGGTCGCCATTTGCGAGCGACTCGATATCAAGATCATCGCGACTTTGGACGACGATTTTAACATCTATCGGTTCAAGGGGCGCGGCAGGTTCGTGAACGTGTTCTTTGATACTGAGACTCTAACATGACGCGAATTCGCACGACAACCGGGTTGCTGCTGCTGGTTGTGCTGGCGTTTGTCGGTTTCTTGCTGGTCTATCTGCCGCCGAAGATTGTCGAGCAGTATCGAGCGGTTTCGGAACTCGGCTCGGCTTGGATCTACGTCTACTGCACTGCCGTGGGTTTGGGCGCGGCGCTGATGCTGGGTTGTTCGGTGTGGATTGTCTGGCGGCTGTGGCGCGGCACGCGCCGCAAACAACAGCACCGCGATCAACACGCAAAGAGCCCCAGCCAATTGACTCGCGAGCAACAAGAGCGAGAAATCAGTGAGAACCTGGCGGCCGTTGATGATCTGCAATCCGAACAGTCGGCTCCCGCGGAGTTGAAGCGTGAACTTCAGCCGCTGGTGGAAAAGATCGCAGCCAAACGAGAACAGCAGAAACTGGAGATCGTCGCGTTTGGAACCATTTCCAGCGGCAAGTCGTCACTGCTGAACACCTTGGCAGGCCGCGACGTGTTTCGCACCGATGCCAAAGGCGGCACGACGGTGCGGCGAAACGAAGTGCCGTGGCCGGGCATCGACAAGGTGACGTTGGTCGATACGCCGGGATTGGGTGAAGTGGCAGGCATCGAGCGGGCCGGGGTCTCGGCGGCGGCGGCGAAGGATGCGGACGTGGTGCTGGTCGTTGTCGATGGGCCGCTGCGTGACTCCGAGTTTCGTCTGCTGGCTCAACTCGGTCAAATGGAAAAACGGGTGCTCGTCTGTCTGAACAAAGAGGACTGGTACGACGATCATGAGCGTTCGGCACTGCTGGGCCAGATTGCCGGTCAAGTAAAAGATTACGTGCGGGCCGAAGACGTGG
>JBGTKH010000670.1:0-8398 GCA_041744735.1 Pirellulaceae bacterium
CATTGTACCACAAACGAAGCAACGCCCGGCCCGCTCGGCTCCCCCTTCTCCCCGGCTGGTTTGCGTTTCCCCATACCCCACATTCCACCCGCGCCCCCGCCCCCTTGTCAATCCAGCGCGGCGCAATCGCGCCTTACCCGATGGGCTTCAGTTCGTGTTGCAGAAGTGCCGCCAATTTGTCAACGGCTTCGGAGTCTAGGGAAGCTCGGCCGACAAGGAACTCGGCCAGCGTCTTAGGCGAGAGACCCGTTTGAGCGGCCAAGTCTCGATGATCGATTCCGCTCTCAGCAACCGCACGTCGCAATTGTCCGCTCACGCTTGGCTCACGCATCGCCGCCAATCGCATCGCGGCCTCGGCATCGAGCGCTTGGCGGCGCAGGTCCGGCAAATCCTGTGCGACTTGCTGCTGATACCGTTCGAATTTCGCGCCTTCTTCGGCCGTCGCGGGGCGTCGCACGCGTCGAGTATTTGGTTCGTTCATGGGTCACCGTTTGAAATGACAACAAACAGGGTCGTTTACGGCTCTCTCACTTCATACGCCGTTACCGGCACGATGGTCGTCGCATCCGGCATCTCGTAAACGGCGATGATGTATCGGCCATCGGATGTGTACCCAAATACAGCCGGCAAGCCCGACGAGCGGCTTTTGCCTTTGCTTACTGGGTTACAAACGACGTCTTCAAAGTCCTCTGTCGAGATTCCATGTTCGTCGATGTGGTCGACTATCTTATCCGTCGAGATGAACTCGAAATAAGCCATCGCACGGCCTCAAACATGTAGACCACAGAACGCATTGTACCACAAACGAAGCAACGCCCGGCCCGCTCGGCTCCCCCTTCTCCCCGGCTGGTTTGCGTTTCCCCATACCCCACATTCCACCCGCGCCCCCGGCCCCCGTGCGGCGCGACCGACCGCCGAGTATTTGGGCCTCGCGCTGCTGCAGCTATTCGTGGCGCCGCGATTGCTTTACACTAATCAATAGGCAAGATATTTTTTCGTGCGTGGAGGAACGACAATGGCGATCAACGCCGAAGCGGTTTACGAAAACGGTGTTCTGAAGCTCGATCACCCGTTGCCGTTGGGCGAACACCAGCGAGTGCGCGTGACCGTACACGCCGAGCAGACTTTAGCGGAACAGACGGCCGGCTTAATGGGCTGGCGCGGCAGCGCGGACGACGCGGAATACTTCGCCAGCAGCCCCGATCTTGATTTCCCGTCGCCCGCGGAGGAACCATGATCTTTGCCGATCTGCCGGCCGGAGCCAGCGTATTTCTGGACGCCAACACGCTGGTGTATCACTTTCAGCCACATCCCGTTCACGGTCCGGTTTGCACGACGCTGTAGACCACAGAACCCATCGTACCACAAACGAAGCAACGCCCGGATCGCAAGGAATCGGCACCTTAATAAGATCAGGTTCATTTTGCAAAATGACCGCCAGATGGTCGGCGTCGAGGAGCAGTCGTCTAGCCTTTCAAACTTCTTCACCTGCCGCAGAAGGCGGCAGGGGTCGTGTTGGTTGGTTCGCGGTTTTTCGTCTGCGTGGCAAGCCATGTCGATGACCATGGAACTCGTGATCTGCGAATTCCCCTTGTTTGCTGCCAGACGTTACAATCACCCCCGTGACCGAAGGACCACCAGTTTGCGACCGAGTCGCGCCAACAGAATCGCACAGGCGCTGGTTCGCTTTTGCGCTGCTGGTCGTCGTTACGATCGTGGCAGCGTTGTTACGAGCGGCACAGGCGGGCGAGTGTTTATGGGTCGACGAATTGCACACCGCGTGGACGACCGCGGGCGGACTAGAAGACGTCGCCTCGCGGGCAGCCGCGGGTAATCAAAGCCCGCTGTATTTCTATTTGGTCCGCACCGTCACGACGCTGCTGGGGACGAGTGAAGTTACTCTTCGGCTGCCGTCGTTGGTCGCCGGGATCGCGCTGGTGCCGCTGGTGTATTGGTTGACAGCAGGCTGGTTGCAGTGCCGCGCGGCGGGCCTGCTGGCCGCGGTGCTGGTCGCCGTTGATCCGAATAGCATCTTCTACGCGCAAGAGGCACGAGCGTATGCGCTGGTGCAACTCCTAGCGGTGCTGCAATTGGCCGTGTTCAGGCGCCTTCTGCAAGCGGACTCACCGCCCTCTCTGCCGGCGGGCCACAAGAGCTCTCAGTTCGTGTTACGAGTTGCGTTCGTGGTCGCATCGGCGACGTTGTTTTACTTGCATTACACGGCCGCGCTGTTGGCCGTGGCTGAAGTGGCTTGTTACGCAGCGTTGTGGCTGCGAAGAGATTGGCGGCCGGCGTATCGGGCGAGTGATTTGGCAATCGATCTAACTGTGGTCGCTCTGATAGGTGCTCCGCTGGTGCCGCACTTACTCGAGGTAGCATCGCGTCGCGGCAATTGGGCGCAGTTCGTTAGTGCGACGCCGTCAGCAGTGATGCGGAACGCGATCGTCGTGTACGTGCTGTTACCGTTGGCTCTCGCCCTGATCCTAATCGGCGTGCGTTGGGCGATGAAGCAACGGCCGCTGTTTGAGACAGTCGAGCCGCGAGTGGCGGTGCTCGTGATCGGTTGGCTTAGCATTCCTGCGGCGGTGACTTGGGTGACAACGTACGCCGAGGTGGCTCATCTGTTCATGCTGCGGTACCTGGTGGTATCGCTGGTCGCGCCGATGGTGTTTGCGGCGCTGTGTTTCGCACTCTGCCCGGCAAAGATTCCGCGTGCGATGATGGCGCTCGTGATGATCGCCGTCGCTGTGGACCACAGCGGCATCGTTCAGCAACTCCGCGCCCACGGCCGGATTACCAACGCACGGAATGAAGATTGGCGTGGGGCTGTGAAATTGATTAACGAGTCAACGGACGACGCAAAACAGCCGGTGCTCGTCAGCTCGGGGCTGATCGAGGCCGATGCTCTGCGTGGGCCGCACGACGACGCGCTGCGGGACTACTGCCTGCTGCCGGTGACTGGAATCTACCGCATCAACGGCCGGCCACTGATCCCGCTCCCTTACACTCGTCCCGGTCAACTAAGCGATGACGCTGTACTATCCGTCATCAACTCCGGTGGCGCATGGCTGGTGATCCGCGCCGAAAGTGGCGCCGCGCAACGAATCGCGTCCGACGCGCTGAACAGTTTAAAAGCCGCCGGCGCGTCGGCCCGGATCGATCGCACCCATTCCTTCGGCAACGTGACGACCGTTCGCATCGTGGACATTCGGACTTCTAAATTTGGAGTGCGGTGACTTGTCACCGCTTTGGGAGTTTTAGTTAGATGTCCGCTACGCCACGTGATCGCCTTTCGGCTCGTATCCTTTCGAGTTATCGAATGACGCCGCCATACTGGATGTTCCCGGTCCAAAAAGTCCAAAGCTCCCAAAGCGGTGACGAGTCACCGCAGTCCAAAGTGATATAGAAACACGCCGCTGGCGACGGATAGATTCAGCGAATCGGTGCTGCCGTGCATGGGGAGTGTCACTCGGCGGTCGCAGAGTTCGATCCACTGGCGGTCCAGGCCGTGGCGTTCGCTGCCGAAGAGCAGTGCCAGACGCTGCGGGCGAACGGCGGTGTCGAGCGGCTCGGCGCGTCCATCCAGCACCGTCGCCACCAATTGCACGCGCCAGTCGTCTCGCAAACGTCGCAGGTCAGTAGCAAGATCGTTCGATTCCACAAGCGGCAGCGTCAACACCGTCCCCATCGACACACGCAGCACACGGCGCGAAAACGGCTCGGCGCCTTGCGGGCCGAGCAACACTGCATCGACGCCGAACGCGGCACAATTCCGCAGCACGCCGCCCAGATTCTCCGGATCGTGCGCTTGCGGACAGATGACGATCGTCAATCGCTCCGCGTCGGCAGACAACACATCCGTTAACGTGCGACTCGCACGGCGCCGGCCGCAAGCAATCACGCCGCGGTGAAAATTGAAGCCCACAATCCGCTCGACCAAGCCGTCGGGCACAACATACACCGGCACATCGTCCGGAATTCGCGGCGCCATGACCGCCACGGACCGCTCGTCCAAAAGCACCGAATCCACGTCATAATCGCTGGCCAACAACCGCTCGACTAACAACTGCCCCTCACAAACAAACAATCCTGCCCAGCGCGTCAGATTAGACCGTTTCAAATCACGATACGGCGCAATGCGCGGGTCGTCGAGAGTGTCAATTGTGATTGCTGGCATGAACGCGGTCGGAAGTCCAAGACATGAAAACGCCCTCTACATTATCCCACTCATACTTGCACAATGCGATTGCCGCGGCGATAATCTGCGAATTCACTTCATTAGCGCCGCAGGCACTTGCCATGTGCGCACTGCGATCGTGATATCTTAAAGGGAGACAGATCAATGGCCAAGAAGAAGCAACCGCCGCCTACGTATACTTATCGTGGCGGAAAAAGGATTTCGCTCAAGAAGCGGCCTGACCAGTTCGTCGTACGCTCACTGCCGGATGAATTGCCACAGAAAATGGCTGACGCCAAGCAAGTCTCTAGTGCCTCGTCGCGCGTGACATGTGCGCCCAAGGACTTAGAGCGGCTGATGGACGACGCCCGCGAGATGGCGCCCGCTCATCACGCCTATGAAGTGGCCGACACAGGCGGTGACTTTCTGATCACCGATCGCATCATCGTGGCCTTCCGCCAGCCGCCGTCGGTGGAAGATTTCGGACAGTTCCTTGCTAAATACGGCCTACGAGTCGTCGAGGCGTATTCACCGCGAGAGTATCTGTTGCAGTTGACCGACCACACCGGCATGAATCCGGTGAAACTGGTGGTCAAGCTGACCGAACAGGAGAGCGACTTGCTGGAGTCCGTGGACCACGACCTGAATATGATCGCGCAAACCGCGGCCATTTCACTTCCCACCGATCCATCTTACGCGCAACAGTGGCATCTGCACCGCCAGTTGCCAGCGGCGACCGATTACGACCCGCGCTCTTCGGCGCGTTGCGACGAGGCTTGGCAATTGCTCGACCATTTCGGAAGTAACGACGTGGTCGTCGGCGTAACGGATGACGGCTGCCAGCTCGACCATCCCGATTTTGACGCCGCTGCCCCGAAAAAATTCGCGGGCTGGGGTTATTTTGAGGGCACCACGCTGTTCCGCGAGGGCGACCCCGGCGCGATCCCGGCGAAGATGTATCAGGTGGGCGCGAATCACGGCACCTCGTGCGCGGGCGTGATTGCCGCCGAGGTGGACGCCGTGATGACGGTCGGGGCCGCACCCGGTTGTCGCTTGCTGCCCATCAAATGGGAATCCAGCGGTCCGAGCCTGTTCATCAGCGACTCGAAGCTGCGAACCGCGTTGGATTACATGGCGGACAAAGTCGACGTGATCTCGAATTCCTGGGGCATCGTGCCGACCTCGTCATGGAGCAGCGTGACGAAGAACAGAATTCGACAACTGGCACAAACCGGCGGCCGGCGCGGGCGCGGCATCGTCTTCTTGTGGGCGGCCGGCAACGAGAACTGTCTGATCTCCCACGTCGCCAGCCAAGATGTTCCGTTTACCAACGGTTGGAATTCGACCGGCACGACGTGGATTGGCGTGAGCACATCGCGCGTGTTTAGCAACGACTTGGTCGGCATCCCCGGCGTAATGCACATTGCGGCGCTGGCCAGCACCGCCCAGCGCAGCCATTACTCGAACTACGGCACGGGGATCGAACTCTGTGCGCCATCCAGCAATTCGCATCGTTTTCGGCGACTGAGCCTTCCGGGACGAGGCATTACCACCACGCGCGGGCAAAGCACGGTGACGAGTCAGTTTGGCGGCACCTCGAGCGCCACGCCGCTGGTTGCGGGCATTGCCGCGCTGGTCGTCTCCGCGAATTCACAACTCACGGCGCTGGAGGTGATCGGTATTCTCAAGCAGACCGCCTCGAAGGACTTGAACATGACGCCCTGGCCGCGCACGCCGTCCGCCTCGTTCGACCCCGATACCAGTTGGGACGTGTCGCCGGTAGCTCCATTTGAATCCGGTGCGTTTCAAAACGTCAATTCGCTGGACGGCACCTGGAGCCCGTGGTTCGGCTGCGGCCGAGTCGACGCCGTGGCGGCTGTGAGACGTGCCATGGAACTGGCCGGCAATCGCTCGTCGCACGTGAGCGCGACGTCCACAATTGAGCTGCCGATTCCCGACAACAACCCGGTCGGCGTCGTCAGCCGGATGAATATAGCGGAAGACGGCGTGATCCAGAGCATCAAGCTGTCCGTCGATATCGCCCACACGTACATCGGTGACCTGGTGGTCCGTATCGTGGCACCCGTTGGCCGCCGCGCCGACTTGCATCGCCGCTCCGGCGCGAGCGCTCACAATTTGGTAAAAACGTACGACGAATTGTCAACGCCCGAGTTGTCCACGTTTCGCGGGGCGCCGATCGGCGGCGTCTGGTCCCTGGAAATCACCGACTTGGCAGCCGTGGACGAGGGCAAGCTGCGGCAGTGGCGAATTGAGGCCGAAGTCTTACGCGATGCCTCGGTCCGTCAGGAATCGACACCCGGCGTTACGATCCCCGATGATAATACGGGTGGTATCGCGGATACGCTCACCATTGCCGACCCAAGAACCATTTCCGACATCTTCGTGGAGTTGGACATCACGCACACGTTTATCGGCGACTTGCGAGTCGAGTTGCGTGGACCGGATGGCATCACCGCGCTGCTGCACGACCAAACCGGCGGCGACACGGACAATTTGCGGCGGACCTTTCGTCTCAGCGACACGCCCGCGTTAAACCCGTTCGTTGGCCGTCCGGCCGCCGGACCTTGGACGCTGGCCGCCGCTGACCTTGCCGCGAGAGACATCGGCAAACTGAACCGTTGGGCGCTGAGCGTGCGATAAATCTGCATGCTCGCCAGCATCGAACGGATTGCCATGCGTTAACCGGGGAGGGAGCGGTTGCGCGGTTGCCGGCAAAATCGGAGAGCGAATCACTCCCCAAGCGAAATGTCGAAGTATGGGACACGTCCGCCTTTGGGATTGGGCCAAGCGTGACAACCTTGCCAGGATTCGTTCTCTTTTTTCTGTTCACGTGTGTGGACGCGGATTGACAGGTGCGTCTTGGTCTTCGGGTCGACGGTCACTTCGAGCATGTTGTACAGCCTGGGAGTTGACTCCGGGCGTCCTTCCGCCGCCGAGCCAAAGCTGCCAGCGCCCAGGATTTCCACTTCGATGCCCGGTTGCCGGTATCCAAACAAACCGGTTCTCGACTCGTGGACATCACCGTGCAGGCAGAGTTTCATCCCGGCCTTCTGCAATTGAGTCAGAAAGCCAAGGTCTTGCATCAACTCCGGCCCGGCCACGGCGTGGTGCCAGACTCCGATCCGAAGTATCGGCTGAGTCTTTTTGAGATCGTCGCGTTCGACCGCCCGCTTTCGCTCGTCATCCGCGCGAGCGATCACGCCCGCGACCGCGTCTGGATGGATGCCGGCCTTCTTCCGTCCATTCTTGTCGATTTCCCATGCAGAATTCAGAGTCAAGAACTGAATCCCCGTATCTGGAAACAGATAGGAAATGCCTTGCTCCGCGTAGTTCAGCGGATAACTCCGCTGCAGCAGCGGGTGAAAGAAGCCGTTCGAGAATTGCTTGAATCGCTTAGGGAAATTATCCGGGTGGCGAACCTTGATCGTGCTGCCGTGTTCCGACTCGCGCTCTTCATAGGCATCCGCGCGGTCCTGCACGTCGTGATTGCCGGGAACGAAGATGCAACGTTGTACCGACAAACCGAGTTCTCCCACGAGAGCCGTAACGAACTGTCTCGCTTTCTCGAATCCGGCGTCCTTCCCTTTGTCCGTCATGTCGCCGGAGATGACCAGATACTCCACCGTTTCAATGGCCGCATACTGCTCGTCCTGCTGCCGAATGTCTTGCAGCAATAACCCGAGCTTCGTTACTGGATTTGTCTTGTCGGTAAAGTGCAGGTCGCTGAGGTGCAGGATGCGAATCGGATCGCCCGGCTTTGCCATGCGAATTTCGCCGGCGACCGCCTTCTTGGCGCTCTCGATGTCTTTGGCGAGTTTCTCGTCGATGGTCTTTCGCAGTGCGACCATCTTCGCGTCGGTTTCCGGATTCCGCTGGCGAATTCGATCGACACCTTCGCCGATCATCGTAGTTCGTCGGCAGACCGGGCAGATGACGTCCGATGCCCCGCGCACAATGTTCTCTTCAATGATGCTTTCGGAAATCTCGAAGCCACATTTGCACTTGATCGCCTGATGCTCGCGGATGTCGACTCCGCGCGTCCTCAGATGCTCTTCGACGAACCGCGTGAACAGATCCTTGCGATCTGGTTTCGTATTCTCCGAGAAGTACAGATCCACGTGCGCCAGTCCGCCCGTGCGCTTGATTTGACGCAAGCCGCAAATGCCCTGCCGACCCCGCTCGAATTCCACGCGGCCCGCT
>JBGTKH010000671.1:0-11337 GCA_041744735.1 Pirellulaceae bacterium
GTTTGCACGCCTAGCCGCGCGGCGCTGTTGACCGGCCGGCTGCCGCCGCGCAATGGGATGTGCAGCAACGCGCGGCGCGTGTTGTTTCCCAACTCCAAAGGCGGATTGCCGGATGAAGAGATCACGGTTGCCGAAGCGCTCAAGGCGAAAGGCTACGCGACGGGCTGTGTCGGCAAGTGGCATTTGGGGCATCTGCCGCAATACCTGCCGACGAAACATGGCTTTGACGAATACTTCGGCATCCCGTACAGCAACGACATGAAACCCACGCCGCTGCTGCGCGGCGAAACGGCGATCGAAGAACCGGCCAAGCAAGACACGATTACCAAACGCTACACGGACGAGGCAGTCAAATTCATCGAAGCACATCGCGACGGGCCGTTCGTTCTCTACTTCCCACACACGTTCCCTCACGTGCCGCTATTCGCTTCGCAGGATTTCAAAGGCACGAGCCTGCGCGGCTTATACGGCGACGTGGTCGAAGAACTGGACTGGAGCGTCGGCCGGATTCTGCAAACACTGACAGACTTGAAGCTCGACGGCAACACGCTCGTAGTCTTCACCAGCGATAACGGGCCGTGGCTCACGCAGAAGCTCAACGGCGGCTCGGCTGGCTTGTTGCGTGACGGCAAAGGGAGCACGTGGGAGGGCGGCATGCGCGAACCGACGCTGGCCTGGTGGCCCGGCAAGATTGAACCGGGCCGCGTGAGCACGGACATCAGCAGCACGCTGGATCTGTTCGCGACGTTTCACGCGCTGGCCGGTATCCCGCTGCCCACCGATCGCAAGTTGGATTCGTACGACTTGACGCCGGTGCTGTTGGGCACGGGCAAATGCGAGCGCGAGACGTTTTTCTACTATCGCGGCTACAACCTGATGGCCGTCCGCAAAGGGAAATGGAAGGCACACTTCATGACTCAGGCCGCGTACGGTCAGGCGATGCCCGACAAACACGATCCGCCGATCCTTTACAATTTGGAGGTCGATCCTTCGGAAACCTATAACGTCGCGGAGCAACATCCCGACGTGACCGCCGACATTTTCAAAGAGGTCGAGGCTCACCAGCAGGACTTCCAGCCGGCGCCGTCGCAGTTAGAGAATTTGCCCTGATCTTTGTAGCCGAAGTCGCCAAGACTTCGGATTTGTCTTGCGGCAGGGGAAAGTCCCTGAAGCCGCTCTGATCTTTGTAGCCGAAGTCGCCAAGACTTCGGATGGCACAGCAGTCCGATGACCTGTATCAATTGCCCGTGGCCGCGCGGCCCGGCGAATCTACGTCTGTCGGCCGGAGACGTTCACGTCTGGTGCCTGCCGTTGGACGTACCGCCCGACGAGGCCGATTCGTTGCGAAGCGTGCTTTCCGACGACGAACGACAGCGGGCCGACCGATTCCACTTCGACGATCACCGCCGCCGCTTTGCCGTGGGCCGCGCGCGGCTGCGGCAACTGCTGGCAAGTTACTTGAACGAGTCGGCCGAGCGGTTGCGGTTTCAATACGGCCGGCTGGGCAAACCGGCGTTGGCGGCAGCATGGCGCGAGTCGCGCATCCAATTCAACGTCAGCAATTCTCACGAGATGGCGTTGTGTGCGCTGGCATTGGATCGCGACTTGGGAGTCGACGTCGAACACATTCGCCCGCTGGACAACTTCGACGGATTGGCCGAGCGGTATTACGCGACATGCGAATTAGATACGATTCGCGCGTTGCCGGAAGATCAGCGGCTGACGGGTTTCTTCAACTGTTGGACGCGCAAAGAGGCGTTGCTCAAGGCAGTGGGCACGGGGCTTTCGTTCCCGCTGGATCAGGTTGTCGTCACGCTTGTGCCGGGCGAACCAGCTCGGCTGCTTTCCTTTCAAGGCCACGCGGACTCGGCCGGCGGCTGGTGGCTGGAAGGCTTTCAGCCAGCGACCGGTTACGTGGCCGCGGTGGCGTCGCCGGGCGATGAGCCGCAAGTGCGGCTTTGGTCGTGACGGCACGAAAGGGCGTAGCCGAAGTCGTGCGACTTCATGTAGTAGCTCGGGACCATTGTCCCGAGCAAGTCGCGATTTGAATCGATCGGGTCAATGGACCCGATCTACAGCGAGAGTTACGAGAGGATCTTGCAGTCTCTGCTCGCGGTAAAGACAATGACAAGCAGTGTGCGCGGGTCTTCACAGATTGGCGGTTGGCCGCCGGCGATCATGATGAGAGGAATCAACCATGGCTACTGAAGTGCGAAGTGTGTTGCTGTTGCTGATGCCGATGTTGTTTGTCGTTGGCTGTTCGCGCGAAGTGGTTCCGAACCAAGCGGGAACACAGGACAGTGTGGCGTCGAACGATGTGGGCGGGGCGAGTGCCAACGCCCAGAATGACAACGCGCCGTTGACTTCCCAGCCAACGGAGCCCTTGCCCGAAACACAGCCGGCGCCGCCGCTGCAGTTTGAACCTTTCGCCGAACCTACGCCGCCAGCAGCGTCGCGGCCGCCCGGGCTGCCGCCGTCATCGCTGCCGTTCGATCCAAATCCTGCGTCGCCGTTCACGCCGGCTCAGCCCGCTGCGCGATCGGAATCGAGATTCGACCCGTCGCCCGTGGTGCCTCAAACGGACCAGTCGTTTCCGCGCCCCGCTGAACAGCCGGCGGAGCCATCGCTAGAGTTGCCCGGACGCGATCCCGCGATGCCCAAGGCCAAGGAACCTGCGCCGCCGGCCGCCATCGAGCCCGCGCTGCAGCCGGACGCAGCGCCCAAGTTCGAGCCATCGCTACCGCTCGACTTAACGCCGCAAGCAGAACCGGCGCCGCGAGCGGCACCCGAACCAGCGCCTGCAAAGGCACCAGAAGATGCTCCCGCGCCAGGTACAAACGCATTGCCGCGAACAATCGCGCCGCCCGCCGCGCCTGAGTCTGCAGCGCGCCAGTGGTCCGACAGCAGCGGATTGCATGAGCTGACCGCATCGTACGCCGGTTACCAAAACGGCTGGGTGCGGCTGGCGCAGCAGGACGGAAAGACCAAGGTGATTCAGTGGCCGAATCTGAGCCCGTTCGACCAAGGCTTTGTCACGGCGCGTGTCGAAGCAGACAAGAAAAACGAACCACGAATGTGGACTGATCTCAGCGGCTATCACCAAGTCAACGGGACGTTCCTTGAGTTCAAGGACGGCCAAGTACGCCTGAAGAAGGGAGATGGTGGTACGGTGCGCGTGGAACTCAGCCAACTCAGCAACTTCGACCAAGGTTTCGTGACGGCGGCCGGCCAGTAGATTGGTAACGCGAAGGGGCCCAGTCCCAGCCCAATCCCTTGTCAGCCAGCGAAGAATGTGGCACGATACGTAACTTAATTTCCACCCGTCACTGTCTAGAGAGAACCGATGATGGCCGCGTTCCCTGAAATTGAAAAGATCCGCTACGAAGGTCCCCAGTCGAAGAACCCGCTGGCCTATCGCTGGTATGACGAAGACGAGTTGGTGGAAGGCCGCACGATGAAAGAGCATCTGCGGTTCAGCGTCGTGTACTGGCACACCTTCCGTGGCACGGGCAGCGATCCGTTCGGCGCGGCGACGATGCTGCGGCCGTGGGACGACGGGAGCGATTCGGTCGAGAATGCGATCCGGCGCGTGCGCGTGGCGTTTGAGTTCATCGAGAAGTTAGGCGCACCATACTATGCGTTTCACGACCGCGACGTGGCGCCCGAAGGCAAGTCGCTGGCCGAGTCGAATAAGAATCTGGATGCGGTTGTGAAAGCGTTGAAGGAAGAGCAGCAGCGCACCGGCATCAAGTTGCTGTGGGGCACCGCGAACATGTTCAGCAACCCGCGGTTCATGCACGGCGCATCGACGAGCTGTAACGCCGACGTGTTCGCTTTTGCCGGGGCACAAGTGAAGAAGTGCCTGGAGGTGACCAAAGAACTGGGCGGCGAGAACTATGTGTTTTGGGGCGGCCGCGAAGGCTACCAGAATCTGTTCAACACGGATCTGAAGCGCGAGTTAGACCACATGGGGCGCTTCATGCAGTTGGCGGTTAGTTACGCGAAGCAGATCGGCTTCACCGGCCAGTTCCTGATCGAGCCCAAACCGAAAGAGCCGACCAAGCATCAATACGACTCGGACGCGGCGGCCTGCATCAACTTTCTGCGGGCTTACGACTTGATGGATCACTTCAAGCTGAACATCGAAACGAATCACGCCACGCTGGCCGGCCACACGATGATGCACGAGTTGGACTACGCGGGCATGCAGGGTGCGCTCGGCTCGATCGACGCCAACACGGGCGATTTGTTGTTAGGTTGGGATACAGACCAGTTTCCGACAAACGTCTATCTGACAGCCGAGATCATGCTGACGTTGCTCAAGTACGGCGGCATTTCACCGGGCGGTGTGAACTTCGACGCCAAGGTGCGCCGCGAGAGTTTCGAGCCCCTCGACCTGTTCCACGCGCACGTGGGCGGCATGGACACATTCGCCCGCGGACTGAAGATCGCCGCTGCCATCCGCGCCGACGGCGAACTGGCGGCGTTCGTCAAGGACCGCTACAGCAGTTGGGACAGCGGCATCGGCGCCGTGATCGAAGCGGGCCGCGCCGACTTCAAGGCGCTCGAAGCCTACATGCTCGGTAAGGGCGACGTCGCGCCGAACAAGAGCGGCCGGCAAGAGATGCTGGAGAATCTCATCAACCGGTACATCTAAATGATTCTCGCATCCCACGATGAGGTCAATGGGCCAGTGGCAATGAGCGTGACGGGCAACCAATTGCAGACGGAAGTCGAGGGCCTTCGCGCCCGCGTCGTACAGCTTGAGCAGACGCTGGCGGACTACGCGCGCATCGAGCAGGAACTGCGCGATTCGGAAGAACGCTGGCGGAGCCTGGTGGAAAACGCGCCGGACGTCATTCTGCTGATGGACCGGCAGGGCCGAATTCAATTCGTCAACCACACGGCGCAGGGATACAGTGAAGCCGAAGTTGTCGGTTCCACCGGCGTCGACTTCATTCAGCCGGATCAGCGCGAAGGATTGGAACTGGCCGTGCGGCGCGTTGTCGAAACGGGCAAGCCTGCGTACTTCGAGGTTCAGGACATTCGCAACGAGTGGTGGTACGCGGCCCGATTGGCTCCTGTGTGGCGCGCCGGACAAGTGGAATCGGTCGTGGCTATCTGCACGGACATCACACAACGCAAGCAGGACGAGCAGACGCTGCACGCTGCCCGCGACGAGTTGGAACGCCGCGTGGCCGAGCGGACGCGCGAGCTGCACACGGCAAACCGCTTGCTGCGCGAGGACATCATCAAGCACGATAAACTGGAGTTGGAATTGCGCGAGGGCGAACAACGTTTTCGCACCATTGCCGAAACCATACCCGTGCCGATGACGATTTGGCGCGTCAGTGACGGGCTGATACTGTACGCCAATCGCCGGCTGGGCGAGTTCTTGGGTGTGTCGTGCGAAGATCTCGTCGAAAAGAAAACCCCCGACTTTTACGCAGAGACCGCCGATCGCCAGCAGGTGCTTCAGCTCCTGGAAAAAGAAGGCCGCGTGCGAAACTACGAGACCCAAGCCAAACGGGCCGATGGTACGCGGCGCTGGGTCTCGATTTCCATGGCGCCGATTACGTATCGCGGGCAACAAGGCATCTTGGCTGTGCTGGTCGACATCACCAACAGCAAGGACGCGGAAGAATTGCTGCGCGGCGAACGCCGGATGCTGAAACGCATGCTGGACGTGAACGATCGTGACCGCAAACTAATTGCCTACGAAATTCATGACGGCATGGTCCAAGACATGGCCGGCGCGGTGATGTTGCTGGAGTCGTGCCAGGATCACATCCCGTCGAAGAAACGCGACGTGCGGGATACGTTCTCCAGCGCCATGCGGCTGGTGCGTGATAGTATTAACGAAGCTCGGCGCCTAATTAATGGGCTGAGGCCGCCGATCCTGGAGGACGCGGGTTTGATTCCGGCCTTGGAGAGTTTTGTGGCCGACATGTCAGCGACGGCCGATTTAAAGATCGATTTCACGCACGAGGTGCACTTCGACCGGCTCGCGCCTGCTCTGGAGATGGCGATGTACCGCATCGTTCAGGAAGCACTGAACAACGTTTGGCGACACAGCAAGTCGCCCCAGGCCCGCGTGACACTCGTGCAGACCGGTCACAACGTGGAAATTACCGTGCGCGATTGGGGCGTTGGCTTCGATCCGCAGAGTATTAAAAAGAAGCGTTATGGATTGATTGGCATACGCGAGCGAGCACGGCTGCTCGGCGGTAAGGCTACGATCAACAGCGTGGCGGGGGAAGGGACGCGGATTCACGTCCAACTGCCGGTCACCGATTTGCTGTTCACCGATAGCAAATCGGATGACGATTCGGACAGCCGAGTCGAGGTCCCGCGTAAATCGTAACGCGTCGACAAATCGTTTAACCCGTAGCCGCAGGCGAGGGAGTCTGTCTCGCAGACTCAACATCTCGGGAGACGCCCTCGCCTGCGGCTACGGGTTAAACGATGAGACGCGCGGTCAACACGTCAACCACGCTTCCCTCTTCGGTGACGCCCTCGCCTGCGGCTACGGGTTAAACGATGAGACTCTATGCCACGCGCCGCTCGTTGACGTACGCGGCATTGCCGGCCAGCACGTGGTCGCATGCTTCACATACGCGATCGGTACGAATGGCTTGCATCGATTCGTTACCAGCACGACGGCGCTGGCGGCTGGACCCGGCATGATAAGTTTCTTGAACCGCGACGTGACCCTCGCCGTACGGTCCGCTTTGAGCCGCCAGCGTCGGACCATGCAGGCTCACGCATGGCGTGCCGACGGCCACGGACAGATGCATCGGTCCGGTGTCGGAACCGACGTACAATCGCGCCCGCTTCAACAGCGAGGCCAATTCCAAGAGCGACGTTCGCGGCGCCAATCGGCCGTGACCCGCCGAACCAGCCACGATCTGTTCCGCCATCTGTCGCTCTTTCTCGCCGGCCCACACCACGACGCTCGGCAGCGACATCTTCGTTCCCAAATAGCGTGCGACGTGACCGTACTTCTCCGCCGGCCACAGCCGCGAATCCCAGCCGGCGCCCGGATTGACAATGGCAAACCCGCCGGCGAGCGCTTGTTGACGCAAGTAGCCGTCGGCCATCGTCTGCGAGATGTCATCGATCGGCACCCGGAACTGCACGTTTGGTCGCTCAATACCCAGCGGTTGCAGCAATTCCAAGCTGCGATCTACCACATGCATCTGGGCCCGAGCAACCAGGCGATTGTTCAACCAGCGGCTCAGTTCGCGTCCCTCTTGGCCCGCAAAGCCGATGCGCGTTGTCGCGCCGGACAGCCAGCCGAGCAGCGCGCTCTTGGTCAATCCTTGCGGATCGATGGCCGTGTCGAATTTGTGCTGCCGCAACTTCTGCCGAATACGCCAGACAGACGATGGCGACTTCCACCAACCGCGCCGCACGACAATCAACTCGTCCAGCGCCTCATGCTTGCGCAGCAGCGGCGCCGCCGAACTTTCCACCACCCAGCCGATGAACGCTTTGGGGAAACGGGCGCGCAAGGCGTTCAACACCGGCATGGTCAGGATGCAATCCCCGATGTGGCTGAGCCGGGTGATCAGTATCCGCCGTGCGTTGTCGTGACGCATCGCCGCGTCTCCTAAGCTGATTGTTTGAAGTCCGTGTGATACAGCCGCCGGTATAGATCGCAACGGCCGATTAACTCGTGGTGTGTGCCGACGTCGACAATGAGGCCGGCGTCCATCACCACAATGCGATCGGCCAGCGTCAGTGTGGACATGCGGTGTGTCACGATAATCGCCGTGCGCCCCTGAATGAATTGCTCGAGCGCCTTGTGAATCATCTGCTCGCTCTCCGGATCGATTTGGCTGGTCGCCTCGTCCAGAATCAAAATCGACGGATCGCGCAGGATCGCGCGGGCCAGCGAAATACGCTGCCGTTGGCCGCCCGATAGCCGGCCGCCGCATTCGCCGATGCTCGTTTCGTAGCCGCGCTCAAGCACCTCTTCGATGAACCGGTGCGCGTGGGCCTTTTTGGCCGCTTCGATCACCTCTTCGTCCGTCGCCGATGGCGAGCCGTAACGAATGTTGTTGGCCACCGTGTCGTCGAACAGAAACGTTTGCTGCGTAACCAAGCCGATCCGTTTCCGCAAATCGCGCAGCCGCACTTCGCGCACATCGACGTAATCCAGCCGCACGCTGCCTTCGACCGGGTCGTAGAAACGCGGGACCAGATTGACCAGCGTGCTCTTGCCGCATCCGTTGGGGCCCACAACGGCCACGGTTTCGCCGAACGGGATGTGCAGACTGACATTCTTCAATACCGGCTGCTCGGGCAGATAGTGAAAGTTAATGTTGTCGAAGATCAAATCGCAGCGGCCTTCGGGCAGCTCGCGCGGCTCGGGCGGATCGACGATCTTCGGCTGCTCGTCCAGTAGCGGGAAGATGCGATCGGCGGCGGCCGCCGCACCTTGCAAGGCATTGAACACGCCGGACAATTTGCGGGCCGGATCGCTCACGCCCGCCAGAAACGCGAAGAAGGCCATCATCGAGCCAAACGTCATCGGGCGGCTCGTGATCTGAATCCCCATTAGGTGCGTTTCCTGATTTAGCACCAAATAGCCGCCGGCCAACAGTGCCAAACAGATCACACCGATTCCCAGCAGTTCGTTGATCGGTTTGGTGAATGCGCCGTACATGGTCAGCTTCATGGCCCGCCGATAAAGTTGCCGGGCCACTTGATGCAGCCGGTTGCGCTCGACGCGTTCCATCGTAAACGCCTTGACCGCCTGAATGCCGCTGAATGTTTCGGCCAAGCGGCCATAGAGCACGGCCGTTTCCTCCAGCGCTCGCGTGTTGGCTCGCTTAATTGACTTGGCCAGCCACTTCGTCAACAGCAATGCCAGCGGGCAGAAGACCAGCGACAGCAGCAGCAATCGCCAGCTTATCATCGCCGCTCCGATCAGGCAGACGACCATCTTCAGCGGCTCGCGCATGGTGTCGCCGAACAGCGTGCCAATGCCGCTGGTGACCGCGCCCAGATCATTTGTAAACCGGCTCAGCAGGCCGCTGGTCCGCTGTTGACCAAACGAAGCCAAGTCCATGTCCAGCGTGTGACGGTAGAAGTGATTGCGCAGATCGAGCGATGTCAACTGCACCAGCCGCGAAATCAGGATACTGTTAACAACCAGGAACAGGTCCTTCAGCAGTGTGCCAAACAGCAGAAATCCAATCACCAGCACGAGTGTGTGAAAGGGGTCGTGAGGCAAGAATCGCTGCACATGCGGGTTCAGCCAGCGATACATGGCCAGCGCCCGCTGCTCCGCTTCCAGCCGCGCGTCGTGATAGGCGATTTCCCGCAGCAGGCGCGGCTTGTCGTCAGCCGGTGCCGCGAGGTGTTGCTGCTGCAAGTCACCAATCGCGGCACGGATTTCCGCCGACTTTTTGTCCGCCGTGATGATCTTCTCGGCGCACCATTTTTGCGGCGAATCGCCGCGCAACACGACCTCGATAAAGGGGTACACCGTGCCGATATTGCCGCCCCACAGCAGAGCCACGGTCAACGAGCATAGAAATGCCCCGATGAGCGAATACCGGTACCGCAAAGCCATCCGCACGGCACGAGCGAAATTGTGCATCGAGCAACCATCCTTGGTGTAAGCACGTGTCCTGATTGCAGTGCTGGACTTTCGATGATTTTTCCCATTCAGGCAAGATCAATTCCTAGGCCGAACAAGCGTCGATAGAAATCTGCCAAATCCACGCCGCCTGCCTCAGTTAACACGTTCTGCACTAACCCGAAGCGTAAGCGAGGAACTCCGAATGATGTCCCTCGCTAACGCTTCGGGTTAGTATTCTGGTCCTGTCCGTCGAGAACGTAGATGGTCGCGGCTTCGAGACTTGCCTCGTCGTTCAGATAACGGATGCTTCCCCGTTCCGCCCACCAATTCTCCCGTTTCGGGTTGAAGCCGTTCTTTAGGCATCTCGTAGCCCAAGCCTTCAAGTCCGCGCGAATTTTCTTCGGACTTGTCTGGTTGGCGGAAACGACGACGTGGATATGATTGGATCGACAGTTCACCGCATGGAGGTGCCATCCTCGGAGACGACACGTTTCCGCAACTTGTCTTTCGACGGCTCTTCGCTGCTCCTCGGTCAGGCGAAAGGCATCCTCGGTCATCTTTGCGGCGGCCTCCGCTTCACGAATTGGATCGGGCAGTTGCCAGCCGTGGTGGTATTCGACCCAACCTCGCGGATCCCCCGGCAGCCAAGTGCCGTACGTTACCCAAGTCAAGAAGTAGCCTAGCGGTTCGTCCACGGCTGCACTCCGATTAGTGAGGTCAATCAAACGTCCAAATACTGTGCACAGTCAAACTCCACACTAACCCGAAGCGTAAGCGAGGAACTCCGAATGATGTCCCTCGCTAACGCTTCGGGTTAGTGCCCAATTCTGTCTTGCGCTCCTGCGCTCGGCATCAGTCGAACGTATCATTCAGCCGCTGGGCGAATCGTGTCGCCGACGCGCAGCGTCCCGCCCTCAATGATCTCGGCCCGCAGGCCGCCGCGGTGGCGCAGGGTCTTTTCGATGCCCTGGCAGGTGAGTTTTTCGAGATGACCGCACGGCTCGCATAGTTTCACGCCGCGCAGCGTCACTTGGCCGATCGCGAACGTCTGGCCCACTAGATGATTCAGCGGCACGCCTTTGGTCAGCAGATTGCGGCGAGTGTCCAGGTGCGTGATGTTCAGCTTGGCATCGCGGACCGCCGCTTCGATGGCCTCGCTTTCGATCAGCGTCACTTGCTGCGACGGCTGGATTTCGCCGCGCGTGAACGTCCCCTTCTTCTCGGCATAGCGGTCGCCGCGCAGTCCCTGGCCCGTGATGGCTTCGATCTGCCCGGCCGGCTGCATCGGCAGCGCGGCGGCATTGCTAATGGCGATGGCCAGCAATCGTCCTTCGAACATGGCGTTGCCTTCCCGTGGAGTGGGTTACAATAATGTCTGCCAATTCTGACCGCTTTCCATTCGTATCGCAAGCCACGATGAAAACGATTGCCTCGCACAATGGATTGAATGCCACTTCCCGCGCGTATGAGCTGCTGCAAGCCGGTCAATCGCCGCTGGACGCTTGCGTGGAAGGCGTGACGCTGGTCGAGGACGATCCCGAAGAATTGACGGTCGGCTACGGCGGACTGCCCAACGAAGACGGCGTGGTGGAGTTAGATGCAGCCGTGATGGACGGCCGCTCGCATCGCGGCGCGGGGGTGGCGGCGCTGCGTGGAGTTCGTCATCCGGCGAAGGTCGCGCGGCTGCTGATGCAGCAAACCAACCGCGTGCTGCTGGTGGGCGAAGGGGCGCTGCGGTTCGCGCT
>JBGTKH010000672.1:0-2911 GCA_041744735.1 Pirellulaceae bacterium
TCGTTCAAAATTCAAGATTGCTGGGAATCGAGATTCGAAAAAGGAATAGCGATTTCCCCAGCAATCTTGAATTTTGAACGACTGACCCAAGCTCGATAGCACAACGCTACTTAGAGACTGAATCTTCCCGGCAGCAGTTCGCTCAGCTTGACTTCAACGACGCGATTTCCCTGGTCCACGTCGACCAGCAGAATCGGCAGTTCATCGCAGAATTCGGCCAGCACCTGCCGGCATGCGCCGCACGGCGGATGCCCGCCCGATGTGGCGATGGCCACCGCGTCAAATTGCCGCTGGCCGGCAGCGACTGCGGCAAACACCGCCGCCCGTTCAGCGCAAATCGTCAAACCGTACGATGCGTTTTCGACATTACAACCAATGAAGATTTCGCCGCTTGTCGCACGAATCGCCGCGCCGACCAGAAACTTCGAGTACTCGGCATACGCCCGCTGCCGCACATCGCACGCGGCAGCAATCAATTCATCTTGCGGATTGGTCATGGCTGGTCGCGCAATTCGTTCAAGGGCGTGCCGCAGTGTCTTAGGCAAGTCCCGGATAAAGACGTACCAATCAGCGTAGCCGAACTCGCCAGAGTTTGGCCGATCCTCCAAAGTCTGGCGACTTCGGCTACGGGTACATTAATAAGGCGGACTTGTCTTAGACGATATTGCGGACCACGCCGACGACTACCCCCAGCACGTTGGCGTTCTTGACGTAGATGGGTTGCATGGCCGCGTTGGCCGGCTGCAGGCGGATGCGATTGGATTCGGGGTGCCAGTATTTTAGCGTGGCTTCGCCGTCTTCGGTTTGAGCAACGACCATCTGGCCGGGCGCGGCCGTTTTCTGTTGTTTGACCACCACGTAATCGCCATCGGCGATGTGCGCGTCGATCATCGAATCGCCGCTGACTTCCAACACAAACAGATTCTTCTTGTGAAACATTTCGCTGAAGTCGATCCGCTCCAGTTGCTCGACCGCCTCGTGTAACACGCCGGCAGCAATGCGGCCGGACAGCGGCAGGCCGCGTTCCTCGTCGATCACTTCGCGCGTGAGCTCGATGGCCCGCGACTTGTTCGGGCTGCGGACGATCAGGCCCTTTTTCTCCAACGCCTTTAAGTGGCACATCACGCCGTTCGGCGAACTGATGCCGAACTGCTCGCCGATCTCGCGCACCGTCGGACCATAGCCGCGGTTGCAGATCTTGTCTCGAATGAACTCAAATACCGTTTTCTGGCGTTTCGTAAGCTGGTCTAACGCGGACATGATCAGGCTCCTTTCCCGCAAACATCGGATTCGGCAACCCATTCACTATAATATACGCGTGTACAGAGTCAATAGCGTTTGTACACCTTTTGGTCGCCGTGGTTGAGAAACGCCTCGGGCGCGACTAAACTTCTCGGAAGACAAAATGACCACGAGAGACCACGAGAGGAACTGGTGCATGTGCTGCTCAAATTCGCTGATTCGCTTGTCGTGCTACGGTGTGATCGCGTGCCTGATGTCGGTATTCAGTGTGGAACTTCGAGTTCGCGGTGACGATAAACGGCCGTCGCCCTTTGACGGCAAGTCGCTCGACGACTGGACGACGCTCGACGGCAAGCCGGTCACGCAGGGTTGGGAGATCGTCGACGGCGTGATTCACTTGAAAAAGGATGGCCGCCGCGCGGGGCATATCGTTACGGCACAGGAGTTCGGCGACTTTCAGTTGTCGTTTCAATGGAAGATCGCCGAGCGTGGCAACAGCGGGCTGAAGTACCGGGTTCGCAATTACGGCGGCAAGATGCTGGGTTGCGAGTACCAGATCTACGACGACCGAGCCGGCAAGGGCTCCGTGCTGACAAAGGGCAGCGCCGGCGCGTTGTACGATTTATACGAACCCAACGACGCAAAGCAGTTAAAGCCCTCCGGCGAATTCAATACGGCGCGGATCATCGTGCGGGGCGACAAGATTGAACACTGGCTGAACGGCCACTTGATTGTGTCGGCCACCGTGGGCGACGAGCAGTGGGAGCGTCGGATCGCCTCCAGCAAGTTCTCCGATGTTCCCGACTTCGGCCGCCATCCGCTCGGCAAGATCATGTTGACCGATCACGGCAGCGAAGTCTGGTATCGGGATTTCGTGTTCGAGCTGCTGGGCGATGAGAAATAGGTATTGTCGTCATGCCCTCTTCAGCGCCGAGCATGTCGCGGGTTTCGCGCTCGGCACTGGAGAGCCAAGCTACAGATTTGCCGAGATTGTGGCGGCGCATGCTACAACGTGACAAAGCACTAGGGGGGCGGGGATGAAATGATTGATCGGTGCGATGGCACTTGGTAAGATATTCGCAGCGGCTTGAGGCTCCAAGTCGCGTTGGATTCTTCAATCGTCGGGCGTATGGGTGGACGGCAATGCGAGAGCAGGGCAATTGGAGCGTCAGTTTGGGCCGCTGGGGCGGCTTGCACGTGCGGTTGCACGTGTTTTTCTTGCTGTTTGCCACGGTGACGTTGTATCTGAGTTGGCTCCATCACCGGGCAGCGCCCGCCGATGGGCTGGTGAACGTCGTGGCCCTGGGCTTGGGGATTCTGTTGGTCAGTGTCTTGCTGCACTGTCTAGGCCATCATTACGCCGCGACGCGCTTGGGCGGGATGGTGGATCAGATCGTGCTTTGGCCGCTGGGCGAACTATCGCCGATCCGGGCGCCGCGCGAGCCGCGGGCGGAACTGGTGGTGCATTCGGCCGGGCCGCTGGTGAATCTGGTGCTGTGTCTGGCGTGTGCCGCGCTGTTGCTCACGCAAACCAAGGGTGCGCTGATCGGACTTCTGCATCCGCTGCATCCGGAGAACTTAGCGGAAGATTCGATGTGGCTGGTCGGTCTGAAACTCACGTTTTGGATCAATTGGCTGCTGTTGCTGGTGAACCTGATTCCGGCCTTCC